>CASBQA010000183.1 GCA_949127635.1 Nostocales cyanobacterium PMM_0069
CATGTAACTTGATTTCGAGGCAACTAGTTCAATTTCATAGTCGGCTGACAGCAGAAATTTAATCGCTCGAACGGCGTAAATTAAACCTGATGCACCTGATATGCCTAAGATAATTGGCTGTTGTTTGTTTGACACGTTGTTTTAGTACGGATTAGGGAATAGTTGGAGCGTTGTTGGTTGACAGTTGTTGGTTGACAGTTGTTGGTTGACAGTTGTTGGTTGACAGTTGTTGGTTGACAGTTGTTAGTTGACAGTTGAGAGTTATCCATCATCCTGCTAACCACCAACCACTAACCACCAACCACTAACCACGCTCCTACTAACCACTCCCCTTATTCATCATCACCATATGGTTCTGGGTCTTGAGACTCCATTTCATTGGATAAGTATATATTTGATACTTCGCCATTGGAGCCGTTTATACCTCTACCTGAGGGGATACCATCGCTGCCTACGGTGACTAAATCAATTTGCTGGCGGTAGTAATCGACACTTTTAACTTGCACGGCTACGCGATCGCCTAATCTGTAAGAAGCCCGATTTTTGCGACCAAATAGCGCTTGTTGTCGAGCGCGGTACTCATACCAATCATCTTTAAGCGAGCTAACGTGTACGAGTCCTTCGACTCGTAAAGGCACTTTCACATTACCGCTTTCTTTATCTTCGCTTGCTGGTACTTCAATTTCCACAAAGAAGCCGTAAGATTGAACACCAGTAATTACGCCGCTGAAAACCTCGCCAATGCGCTGTTTCATCAAAGAAGCTCTTTGTAACCCGGCTAAATCGGCTTCGGCTTCTTGGACTTCTTTTTCTCTGTCGTTGATTTGGACGAT
The DNA here is from genome assembly GCA_949127635.1 of Nostocales cyanobacterium PMM_0069. Classification (GTDB taxonomy): domain Bacteria; phylum Cyanobacteriota; class Cyanobacteriia; order Cyanobacteriales; family Nostocaceae; genus Hassallia. Next base: position 834 of record CASBQA010000183.1, read on the forward strand.
TACCCTCGTCAACTCGCTTTGCAGTTCTTGTTGCAATTCTGGGGGTAAAACGTTCCAGTTAATTTCACTGTGGCTTGCGGAGTGACACAAATTAACGCGTTCTTTCACGCGAGTGTTGCGGCGATCGCGTCCATGTTCCAGTAGTGAATAATACACTCTTTGCATGAGTAAATCTGGATAACGTCGCAACGGTGCAGTACAGTGGGTATACTCACTTAGTGCCAAACCAAAGTGAGAGCCTTTATTTGTACTGTAAGAAGCTGGCTTGAGTGTATCTTGCAACAAATAAGTCAAAACTTGTTCTGATGGCGATTCGGCAAAAGCTCTGGTCAATTGTTGATAATCTAAAGGTTGGATATCTACTTCTGCTTCTAGTGACAGTTCCACGCCTAAATTAATCGCTAATTTTAGCATTTCCTGCACATCTTCTGAATCGGGTGCGCCTTGTATTCGCCAAATGCCAGGAATGCCTAAAGCGTTTAAATGATTTGCCATCAGTTGATTAACAAGTAGCACGAATTCTGTTAAGAGCGATCGCACAGGTACATCATTGACTGCGGCACATCCTAAAATACCTTCATCGTTGTAAGGATTTTGGTTGGGTGGCAGATTTAACTGCAAGCTACCGCGATTCAGCCGCATTTGTTTGACTGCTTGTTGCAAAGCTTCTACTTCGCGCAACATCTGGACTACTTCTTCTGAGTCCTTGTTTTTCGCTTTCGTAGATTTACTTACTTGCCCAGTCAGAATTGCTTCTGCTTTTTGTTCGCTGATGTGTTCGTCTACTTTAATGATGCCCTTTTGAATTTCCCAGTCTAGGACTTCTTTTGATTGTGAATCGAAGGTAATTAAACAAGAGATGCTTAAGCGATCGCTTCCCACAACTAAAGAACAGCGTTCTGCCACCGCTTCCGGTAACATTGGCAGCACGAGTTCACCGAGATATACCGACCTACCCCGTTTAATTGCTTCGCGATCGAGAGCTTCATCTGGTAAAACGTAGTGACAAACATCAGTAATGTGAAAGCCTAATCGCGAGTGTCCTTCTGGAGTTTTCTCGAAAGTCAAGGCGTTTTCTATTACTTGGGAATCTTTTGTACTACCAATAGTCAGGGTAAATAAATCACGATAATCCTGTCGATTTTTTAAATCAGCTTTAAGCAACTTTTTCGGTAACTTAGCGGCAGCATCGTTAACTGACTCCGGGAAAGTACGGGAAAGGTCGTGCTTACAAGTTACCAAATCGATATCAGCAGCAGCTTCGGCATCGCTACCAAGAATTTGCACGACTCGACCGACAGGGGGATATTGCGCTAGAGGGTAACGCAAAACTTCGACATGAGCCAGATGGTCGATCGCTTCATCCAATTTCATCCCACTAGCTAGCAGTTTAAGTTCAAATAGCAAGCGATCGTCCAGGGGAACGGCACGAAAACCGCTTTCTACTTGCTTAATTCGCGCTAGTAAAGTGTGATTAGAGCGTTCGAGAATTAGCTTCACCTCTCCTTCGGGGGAACGGCGCCGACTACCTTCTTTGAGAACTCGGACTAAAACGCGATCGCCATTCCAAGCATTACTCAGATGACTTTCGCGAATGTAAATATCCTCCGCACCTTCGGTGTCCTGAATCGCGAAACAAAAGCCTTTACTAGAACAGCGCAGCTTTGCTTCGATGATTCCGTCTTCTGTCACGCGACGATATTTACCGCGTTCTTTTACCAAAAGCCCGACTTTTTCCAGAATTTCTAAAGCAATTTGAAGTTTTTGTAAACTATCTTCATCTTCACAACCAAGTTTTTTTTCCAAAACTTTGCGAGCAACCAACTTATCATCGGTAAAATTGGCAAGTAATGTAGCGATTGAAAATTCCATGCAGTGAACCGACCTTTGGTCAAAACATCATTATTAGAAGACACTTACGTCGAGAGAGAAGCATTATGAGCCAGTACTCAACCGGAGGTTTAGCCCTACCTCCAACAGAGACAAGAAAGCGACCCTCACACTTCTCACGACACGATACTTTCAGAGTTCACTACGAAAAAGACCTTTCATCCAGCTAATCTTAACAAAGCACGCCTGATTGAAAATTCGCCCCACTAGGTAATGTTTGCGACGGGTTTTTGAGAGACTTTGTTTATAAAACTCACTCATTCCAGCCTAAAAGCGCTATGCAGGGAAAACAGCAGGTGTTTGATTGTCTAGATTTCAGGTACTTTTACGGCATTACACTCTGATGTTTAACTAGGAGAAACTGCCGGCAAACCCAATTGTCCCATATGTAGAATCGGTAACAACTAGGTTAGCAGCGAAACCGCTCAGTGAGGAAGAACCATTACTTCATTATTGTAGGTTTAGAGCGTACTTCTGTGAAAGTAGTTCTGCATATCCGATTGGGTAATTAGTATAGCATTGAAGATAAGACCACGTAGAGTTAGCCACAAGTAACGAAAAAGTTGTTCGCAAACAGCTATTGCTACAATCGGTACAAGCTATCGAGATATATCAGGCTGTTTTATTTAAAAGAGTGAAAACTTTTGCTCATAAGTAAAGAAAGGTAAAAGA
>CASBQA010000184.1 GCA_949127635.1 Nostocales cyanobacterium PMM_0069
AAAGAAAGCTTTCATCACTGTTTCCGCCATTTGCGGACTAGTTAAACCTAAGGAAGCCTTAGATTCATTCGGTTCGGCATGATCTACCAAAACATCTGGTACACCAATTCGCTTCACTCTAACCACAATATCAGCATCTAACAGCACTTCTGCCACAGCTGAACCGAAACCACCCATGAGACAGCCTTCTTCTAAAGTGACAACGCGACCGATTTTTTTCGCCAAAGGTAAAATTAATTCTGTATCCAAGGGCTTGACAAAACGAGCATTGATCACAGTAGCTTGTATTCCGTGTTCGTTGAGAATCTCCGCAACTTGCATCGCGGGGTAAACCATTGTGCCGTAACCTACTAACAACACATCATCCCCGTGGCGGAGAATTTCGCCTTTGCCGATTTCCAGAGGTTCCCAGCCTTCTTCCATCAGGGGTACACCATAACCATTACCACGAGGAGTCCGCATAGCGATCGGTCCTGAGGTATGATTAATCCCAGTCACCACCATCCGTTGCAATTCCGCTTCATCTTTGGGTGCCATCACCACCATATTAGGAATACAACGCAGATAAGCGATATCATACATACCTTGGTGCGTCGGACCATCAGCACCGACAATTCCTGCCCGATCCATGCAGAAGAACACGGGCAAGTTTTGGATGCAGACATCGTGAATTATCTGGTCGAAGGCACGTTGCAAAAAGGTAGAATAAATGGCAACCACAGGGCGTATACCTTCTGCTGCAAGTCCTGCTGACATGGTAACGGCGTGTTGTTCGGCGATACCCACATCAATATATTGATCGGGCAATTTTGCTTGAAGTTTGTCTAAACCTGTTCCTGTAGCCATCGCTGCCGTGATACCGATAATTTTCGGGTTTTGTTCGGCGAGTTTGACTAAGGTGTGGGCAAAGACTTTCGCATAAGCGGGGGGTTTGGGCTTGCTGGAAGGAATGGCTTTGCCTGTCGCTACGTTAAACGGATTTTGGGCATGGTAGCTAACTTGGTCATTTTCGGCAATTTCATAACCTTTGCCTTTAATTGTCGCTACATGCACCAAAACTGGTCCTGTCATCTTATGTGCCTGTTCAAAGGTGGCGATTAATTCTTCTAAATTATGCCCGTCTACAGGTCCCATGTAGGTAAAGCCGAGTTCTTCAAAGACTGCACCGACTTTTGGAACGGCTAACCGTTTCATTCCTTCTTTGATGCGTTCTAATTCCGGTGAAAGAGATTCCCCAACAAAGGGAATTTGCTTGACTTGCTCCTCAAAGTTATCTTTGATAAATTGTACAGGCGGACTGAGACGCATTTTGTTGAGGTAACGAGGAATCGCCCCAACGTTAGGAGAAATTGACATTTCGTTGTCGTTGAGGACAACTAACAAGTTAGTTTTGGGCAAGTGTCCAGCATGGTTGATGCATTCTAACGCCATACCACCAGTTAGGGCACCATCACCGATAATGGCGACAGCTTTAAATTTTTCGCCTTTCATATCTCGCGCTAAAGCCATACCCAATGCGGCTGAGATGCTGGTTGAAGCATGTCCCGCACCAAAGTGGTCAAACTTACTTTCACTGCGCTTGAGATAACCGGCAATTCCGTCTTTTTGCCGCAAGGTGTGGAAATTATCGTAACGCCCTGTAATTAGTTTATGGGGATAAGCTTGGTGTCCAACATCCCAAATGACTTTATCACAATCTAAATCTAGTGTTTGATAAAGCCCTAGGGTTAATTCTACAACACCCAACCCCGGTCCCAGATGTCCTCCAGTTGCCGCTACGGTTTGGAGATGCTTATCCCTAATTTGACGTGCAATTTGCTGCAACTGCCTAATCGATAAGCCGTGTAGCTGGTTGGGATGGGTAATTTCACTCAGGTGCATACTAATAGGATTTTCCTGTCTACTGATCGTATTATGATTTTCCCACGCTGATGTTGCCACTTGAGAGGAGAATTTGACAAGGGAGGATGGGGAAGCAGGGGAAGATTAGACAGTTGTGGCGATCTACCTTAATCTTTGCTGTTGTAATCTCTCATTCAGCCAAACCATATCCAGTTCTGACAAAGCGGGAATTGGGGGACGACTGTAATCAATCCTTAAGTCATAACTCCCCTGATCGTAAATCTGATCTAGCAATGACTTGAGATCAATCGCTGGTTCTAGTTCATTAGTCCTTAACGGCACTGGAAATTCAGGAATCCTATCTTGCAAATTAAACCCATAAAGTTGAGCTTTTGGACGAATTTCGCTCTTGCTGACCACAATTCGATAATGACTTTGCTCAAAATCTCCTACCATTGCCATCGCATTTCCCTGACGCAACAAATCGATTTCCACAAAATGAGTTGCACTACCCAAAATCTTTAACCGCTTTGTTTCGTATTGCAACCGTCCGATTCCCACCTGTTTATTTTTAGGAGAAAGTACCTCAATGATGGTTACAACTTCCTCGGTTTCTACGGTACGAATTTCTAAGTATGCTTCTGTCAGAATCTCCGGTAAAGGTAGCAACACCTCAATGGGCTGGGGGGTTGGAGCGATCGCGAGATTAGATTCAGTCGATCGCGTTAAAGATGGCGAACTTTGTACTGAGACATCGGGGACACCCACAAGCATTGCCGTATCTCCACTCACCTCGTACACCCGTTCCTCGATCGCCACAATGTACTTCGGGCGAAGCTTAGGAGCGAGGTCATTAGCGATCGCCGTAATTAACCGATGATGAATTCCCGCCCACAGGGAAGGATGTTCTAGATAGGGATTCATACCCGGAAAGGGAGAAGGCATAAGTAAAATTCCTAACACGAGGCAGAAGATGTGCAAACCTAACTGTTTTTTATTTTAAATAACTGACTTACTACAGCGAGCGCGTTTTTAAACGCAGAGGAGCGCGGAGGTAAACGCAGAGTGACGCAGAGTTTTTGTGATAAATTTTCGTCATGAATTTATGTAATATTGTACTTAGATAAAATTCCCCAAACCTCAGCTTTCAGGTTGGCGCTTCGCCTACGGTCTAATCCCTATCCGCCAATAGCTGTTTAAGTTCTCGAATCGCCGCACTGGTATTTCGCTCATAAGCAACTTGTAAACAACGGGAAACCAAATCTAGGAGGTTAATATCTGGAAAATATCGGCTGTGGGTCTGACTCAGATACTCTGTTCCCTGCAACTGATAAACAAACAACTTGTTTTTGCGGAACAGCCAAACTTCTGGTACTCCATAGGGCAGGTAATCATTGACATCCGAATAACTGGTTACATCAATTTCCAACACCAGATCGGGTGGTGGATCGGTCTTCCAGTCAATGCGCTCCTTGCCAGAAACCGCTTGCCAATGGTCAATGTAAAAGCAATAGTCTGGTTCAATGCCGCTCTCATCTGGCAGTTCCATCGTCACTGGCGTAAAGGAATCATACTCACGTCCTACATGATCTAGCAACGTTGTAATGATATTAGCGATCAAACTTGCATCACGCCCATGTTTAGGAAGAGGAGACATTAATAGAACTTCTCCAGAACGATACTTAATTCGGGGAATGGAGCGATCGCCCCTTTGTTGACAAAACTTTTGGTAATCCTGCCAGGTAGCAGGCAACCGCACAACGGCTCCTACGGGTAACTGAATTTTCTCAGGTGATACCAGAGCAAACATGACTCAATCTCCTATGACCGCTATCAACTTATGGTAAACTAAGTATGAAAATCCCCCAGATTAAGCCCCACTTTCACAGTTCAATAAGCGCGATCGCTCACCTACAATTTTCTCTAAATTGTGAGTTCTAAACAAGTTAGGCTCTATTGCTACCAGTGTCGCCGTCGTCTTTCGGTGTCTGCTTTTCAAATGGAGCGTTGGGAAGGCTTAAATTACAGAATTTGCGAGAATTGTTTCAACAAGTTGGGAGCCACAACGATGAATCTACAAATAGAAAACTCAATTTTTGAAACTGAATTTAAGGTTCAACAAGCTCTGCAAAAGCGAGAAGGGGGCAAGACGGAATATGAAACCTTAGTGGGTTTTGCTGACCTGGTGACGGATGAGTATGTGATTGAAATCAAGCACGTTTCGGACTGGAAAGAAGGATTAAAAGTCTTGGCTTATCAAGATCAAGTACCCACTCGCAAACCCAGAATTCACTTGTTTGGCGGACATTCTCAGCCGTTTCGGGAGTTAGTTGAAAAAACCTTAACTAAGTTGGGAGTCACCGTCACCTGGGATGAAGAAGCCGGAACCTAACCATCTGCAATTCCACGCCCACATACAGTCTTCTTTCATACACACAAGAAGCGGTCAGACCCACCGACTGAGCCACGGATCGACAACGAGACACTAACTAACTCTCAACTTGGAGCAATGTTAAACCAAGAGTTGATATTTTTCCTGCGCTAACTTATAAAGAGGACGCCAAACCAGACGATTGGTAAGCACAACTAACAAAGACATCACTCCTGTTGCTGCTAGAAGTAGCGGGAAATTGCCCGAAGTCGTCGCTTGAGAAATTGTTGCACCAAGTCCAGATGTACTAATCACCCGTCCTTGAAATGTGACGTATTCACTAACGATACTGGCATTCCATGCACCACCAACAGCGGTAATAATGCCTGTAATTAGGTAAGGGAAGATAGCAGGTAAAATTAAAGTCCGCCATCGTTGCACACGGGAAAGTTTATATACCCAAGCTGCTTCTAGTAAGTCTGCGGGAATTGACTGGGCGCCAGCAATGACATTAAATAGGAGATACCACATGGTTCCCAACATCATTAAAGCAATGGAGCCAATTTCTAAGCCGCCAGCAATCCGGGTTAAGCCTAATAATAAAATGGGAAATAAAGCTGTTGCGGGAACAGAAGCCGCGATTTGCACCAATGGTTGCAGTATTTGAGCTAGACGAGGATTGCGTCCGATCGCAACTCCTACAGGAACAGTCCACAGTAAAGATAATATCAAGGCAACGATTACCCGTAAAGCTGTAAACACAGCCCCACCCATCACTTGCAGCCAATCAGCCGCACTCATGACTCGCAACAGCAAAGCAGCTTCCCAAGTTCCCCACAGTACAATTAAAGCAAAGCCGCTGACAAATACCCAATTAAGGAAACCAGACAATTTGATGTTTCCTTTGGGGTTGAGTGGTAGAGAGCGAACCGGAAACGCTTGAATTAAAGTGTAGTCTAAAGCTGTTTGTAGTGGTTGCAAAACGCGATCGCTCACCATTCGCAAAGTAGGCGATCGCCTGATAATATCTAACACCCATGATTGCGGTACATTTTGTGCCTCAACCATCTCTAATTTAAACTTTTCTGTCCAAGCTATCAGCGGGCGCCACACAAAAAAATCAATCAACACAATCACCCCAACCAGCACCGCTAACCCTGAGAATATAGCTTTATAATCTCCTCGACTAGCTGCGGTTCCTAAAAAAGAACCTAACCCAGGTAAGCGAAAATCTTTATCACCTAAAGTAAACGACTCAATGGCAATCAAAAAAAACCAGCCCCCAGCGACTGACATCACACTATTCCACACCAACCCAATTGCACCAGCAGGTAATTCTAATGTCCAAAAGCGTTGCCAGAGGTTGAGTCGATAAACGCGAGCTGCTTCTAACAACTCTTGGGGAATACTCGATAAAGACTGGTGAAAACTAAAAGTCATGTTCCACGTCATGCCAGTAAAAATTAGCAGAATTGAGGCAAGTTCTATACCAATTCGCTGACCTGGAAACAAGGCAATTAGAGCCAGAACCACTCCTGGTAAAAAGGACAACACCGGAATTGATTGTAAAATATCCAACAAGGGAATTAAAATCAGTGCTGCAATCCGCGATCGGTATGCCGTATAAGCATAAATTAGGGTAAATATCAAAGATAAAAAGTAAGCAAGACTCATGCGGAGCAGGGTTTGAGCCGTATAACCTGGTAAAGCAGTGATGTCTGTAGAAACTGTCAGATTTGCGTGAAAACCACCGCTAAATTGCGAAGCGGTTTTAACAATTGCCACAATTAATACTAGGACTGCCAAGATGAGCAATCCATCTTGCCAAGTCCAATTGAGGCGTCCTAGAGTTTTATTTGCCGGAGTGAGGGAACGAGTCATATTAATGGGGGAGGGGGGGAGACATCGACCGAATTTAATGATGCGTTATCTGAACCCAAGAGACAGAGACGTAGCAGTGCTACGTCTCTACATTTTTTTTTACGCTTATGTCTAAGGTTCAGCGATCGCAACTTGTTCTAAAAAGATTTGTCCGGCTGGTTCGTCGTAGCTGTATATCTCGGCATAACGACCCCAATCAATTGCGGTGTTTAGTTGCCGTTGGGCTTCTTCTGGGCTAAAGTGATTTTCGAGAATATCTAAAACCAGTTCTTCGGGAATGCGTTGATTGCGTTTCGCTTCTAGGAGACGATAAATTTGCTGTACGAGGCGAATTTTATCAAGTAGTTGCGATCGCACTATTTGTTTGCGTTCGTCGATTCCACCAGCAATAAATTTTTCTGCTATTGGGGTCAGGCTAATATCACCTTCTACTAGTTCGACAAAATTCATCAATTTTGCAGCTTCGACAATTGGCAAAATATCATCTATCTCTAGTTGCAATTCTTGTCCTAAACGGTACAGGTCTCTTTCATTCCGATCTTCCAAAAGTTCCAAAAGACCAGCTATGGAGCCAATTCTCACAGAGGGCAGTGATTGATTTTTGGGTGGTTCTGCCACTGCTGGGGTAGAGGTTGAGGTGGTAGTGGCTGGTGGTTCAATTGTTTCTAGGTCGGGATTTGTGAGAATTTTATATACTTGATCTACTAAGGCTTGGAAGTTGGGATTTTTGCGATCGCGGTAATGAGGTAACGTAACAGGTAAATCGGCTCGTATTCTTCCCGGATTGCGTCCTAAAACAATAATCCGATCCGCCAAAATCACCGCTTCTTCAATCCCGTGGGTGACGATTAATATAGCTTGGGTGGGTATTTTTCGCTCTAACCACAAATCTAATAATTCAAAACGCAAGTTTTCTGCTGTCAGCACATCCAAAGCCGAAAATGGCTCATCCATGCATAACAATTCTGGTTCTACGGCTAAAGCTCTAGCAAATCCAACTCGCTGACGCATTCCTCCAGAAAGTTCTTTGGGATAAGCATTTTCAAATCCGTCCAAACCAATAATATCAATCATCCGCAGCGCCTTTTCTCGGCGAGAGTCGGAGGGTCCTCCTTTTGCCTTTAAACCGAGTTCCACATTTTCGAGTACGGTTAACCAAGGATAAAGGGCAAAGCTTTGAAAAACAATTGCGACTCCTGGATTCAAGCCTACCAAAGGACGGTTGTGATATATAACTTCACCCTGAGTTGCTGGAATTAACCCCGCAATCATCCGCATCAAGGTAGATTTCCCGGAACCGGAAGGTCCAAGTAAAGCGACTATTTCCCCTGGACGCAACTCTAGGCTAATATTTTCTAGAATTGCAATTTGCTGACCGTTGGGTTGCCCATAAGATTTATTTACACCTCGTAGAACAATCAGGTGTTCTGTGGTTGTGTTTACAGGCATGGCTTTCCCTCTAAAGCTAACGATCAATTAGAATCTCACAGGACTTATGCACCTGGGCACATATATCTTCTGTTATCGGGGTCAAGAGTCAAGAGTCAAGGGTCAAGAGTCCAAAAAATCTGGACTTTTGACTTTTGACAACCTCGATCATGAAAAAATATGACACGCAGCTTTAGTCCTATCTCAGACTGAGATTATCTTATGCTCAAAGTGTGTGATCTAACTCTTATATTTTGTTGTTATTTGAAAGAGTGATAATTTTATCGCCACAATCGGGCTAAAATCACGCCTAACTGAACGCAGATTATTCCTAGTATTGCACTGCCAGCCCAGTAGAATGTTGCTGTTAAGATTGTGCTATTACGCAATAAACCCACTGTATCCAAACCGTAGGTTGAGAAAGTTGTGTAAGCGCCTAAAAATCCTGTAGCGACTAACAAACGCACTTCTGATGAGATTATTGTTACATTATTTAGGGCAAAAGTGGTGAAGAATCCCATCGCAAAACAGCCGCTGATATTGATAAAAAAAGTACCATAGGGAAAACTGACTCCAAAGCGATCGCTAAACCATAAAGTTAAATAATATCGACTTAAAGCACCAGCGATCGCTCCTAAACTAATGGCGATGCAATTGCGAATTTCCGTCTGTTGTATCATTTTTCATTGATCAGAAGTATTAAAAATGACCAATAACATGAAATCCCCCATTTTTTCAACGGGGGATTCACAAATGTAAAGACGTTCCGACGGAACGTCTCTACAACGCTGGCGATGTTTTTATTAGTGTTAATTAAGGGTAAAATCGATTTAGCGACCAACACCTATATATTGGAATCCAGCCCGTACCATTGTTTCAGGATCGAGGAAGTTACGACCGTCAATCATTACCGCATGGGACATCAACTTTGCCATTTTGGCGTAATCGAGATTGCTAAACTGTTCCCATTCAGTAACCAATACTAAAGCATCACAACCATCTGCAAGGCGTTCGGCATCGGTTTCTACCAAGACACCAGAAAGACCATGACGCATTCCGGTTTGAGAAATAATTGGATCGTATGCTTTAACTTTGGCTCCGAGTCGGTTCAACTGCTCAATCAAGTTGAGTGCGGGAGCGTCGCGCAAATCGTCGGTATCGGGTTTAAATGTCAAACCGAGTAATCCGACAGTTTTGCCTTTGAGGATTTTCAGGGCTTGTTGGAGTTTTTCTAGAGCAATCAAGCGCTGACGTTCGTTGACGCTGACGGCAGCTTTCAGGAGTTGAGCTTCATAGCCGTAGTCATCAGCAGTATGAACCAAGGCAGAGACATCTTTCGGGAAGCAAGAACCACCCCAGCCGATACCAGCTTGCAAGAATTTGCTACCAATGCGAGAATCTAAACCGATACCTTTTGCTACTTGGGTAACATCAGCACCAACGCGATCGCAAATATTCGCAACTTCGTTAATAAAACTAATCTTAGTTGCTAGAAAAGCGTTAGCAGCATATTTAATCATTTCTGCCGAGCTTAAATCTGTTGCCAATACTGGCACTTGGGGTAAAGATTTATCAGAAGCAAACTTGCGCTCAACAATTGGGGCATACAATTCTTTCATCATGCCGATCGCTCTTGGAGAGTTACCACCCAAGACAATGCGATCGGGGTTAAAGGTGTCGTACACTGCCGAACCTTCGCGCAAAAACTCTGGATTGCTGAGTACATCAAACTGAGATGCATACTCAGGCAATTTCTCTTCACTTCCAGCCCCACCTGCGGGAACTAATGTTTTTTGGCGTTCAGCGATACCATCCATCACAATCATCCGTACCCAGTCACCTGAGCCAATAGGCACTGTAGATTTGTTAACGATGACCTTATAACCACCGTCAAGATGTGCGCCAATACTACGGGCTACAGCCTCAACGTAGCGAGTATCACTTTCACCAGTGGGTAAGGGTGGTGTTCCCACTGCAATAAACAAAATTTCCCCGTGGCTAACGCCTGCACCGATGTCAGTTGTGAACTCAATATTACCCGATTGAATGGCAGAATGCATAATTTCCGAGAGTCCAGGCTCGAAAATTGGCGACTGTCCAGACTTCATTAACTTGACTTTTTCTTCGTTGTTATCTACGCAAATTACATTATGTCCAATATGAGCCAAGCAAGCGCCTGTAACCAAACCAACGTAGCCAGTACCAATTACACAAACACGCATTTTGTTATTTCCTTACTTTTTTGGGGTTAGTTATCAAAGAGAAGTTTTCAAGAGTCAAAAGTCCATAGTCCAGAGTCCAAAGTCTAAAAATGCCTTGACTACTGACTACTGACTGTTGACTGTTGACTATTGATTACCTTTGATGCGATCGCGGAAATCTTCTATGGTCAGTTTTAACCCCTCTTGTAGAGGAACGGTAGGTTCCCAATCTAACAAAGTTTTTGCTTTGGTAATATCGGGACGACGGCGACGCGGATCGTCAGAAGGCAAAGGCTCAAATTTTATTTCTGAATCCGGATTTATCAGGTTCTGCACGGCTTGAGCTAATTCTAAGATCGTGTATTCACCAGGATTACCTATATTCACTGGACCGACGTAATCACTCTTCATCAACCGTAAAAATCCTTCGATCAAGTCGGAAACGTAGCAGAAACTACGGGTTTGGGAACCATCGCCATATATTGTCAAAGGATTGCCCCGCAAAGCCTGAACGATAAAGTTACTTACTACCCGACCATCATTTTCTAACATCCGAGGACCATAGGTGTTGAAAATACGGACAACTCTAATATCAACTTTATTTTGTCTGTAGTAGTCAAATGCCAAAGTTTCCGCAATTCGTTTGCCTTCGTCGTAGCATGAACGCAGCCCAATGGGATTGACGCTACCTCTATACTCTTCTGTTTGCGGATGAATTTCTGGATCTCCGTACACTTCGCTAGTTGAAGCTAAGAAAAATCGTGCTTTGACACGTTTAGCCAACCCCAGCATATTCAACGTCCCGATAACGTTGGTTTTGACTGTTTTGACTGGATTGTACTGGTAATGCACTGGGGAAGCAGGACAAGCCAGATGATAAATTTGATCCACTTCTAACCGAATTGGTTCGGTGATGTCGTGACGAATGAGCTCAAAGTATGGATGATTGATCCATTTGTAGATGTTTTGTTTATTACCTGTGTAGAAGTTATCCAAACAAATAACTTCATGCCCCTCAGCCATTAGTCTGTCAATCAGATGGGAACCAAGAAACCCAGCACCGCCTGTCACCAAAATTCTCATAATTTACCAGTTACTTACATGTTTTTGCAAAGTGCGATCGCGCCTGTTTTTAGAGTACCCAGCCTGATAACAAAAATAGAACACTTGCACGGGTAATTAAAAAAGTATTTTTATCCGCGATTTACTTCTAGATGCAATCAAGCACTTAAATTACTTCACAATTCACTTAGCAAAATAACAAACATTCACAGCCTTATTTGGGCTTTTCGGCAATATTTTACAAAGTCTTTAAAAATATAAAGTTTTGAAACCTGGGAATGGGGACTAGGGACTAGTAGTCCACCAAAGCAACTTTGCGCTTGTGATACCGAATACCGGAATTTTGTTTAAGAAAAATTCCGGGATGTACAACAAAATTCCATTGGGCTGATTATCGTTGCCGATACTTTTCCATGAAATCCATCAAGCTTGCCCGGTGTTCCGTGCAAATCGTATCAATCGCAGCAGCTGCAACACCTAAACTGTAGACGCTCTCAGTTTTTAATCGCTGAGTGCCACTGTAGAGTAAGCGATACCGCTCCAATTCACCCCCAAGATATTCCTCTATAGAATAAGCAGTCAGCATACTGCATAAAATCTGCCCATCATGCCTACGCCCTCTGTCGCTAGTCCTAGAATACTTACTAGCGTCAATTCCAGCGGATGAGAAAAATTGACTTAACTCAATTTCATACCGAATATATTGCCCTTCTGTTGGGTAAATAGGGTAGGGAGTAGCAGCTAACACATTACCTGATTGGACTACCAGTACAACCATTGCCGCAGAGATAGTTTTGAACATAAAATCTCTTCTAAGTAATTGCGTCTATTGTGTTCTCTATACTACTCGCTATCCCGCAAATTAATCAAAAATTCACAGCTTCCTCTTACAAATACACCCTCAGGCTGGAAGCCTGGGGCTATACATACAAAGCAGGCACACGCAGGCTAATTATATGCATCAGAGACTAGTACCGCCGTGAAGTCAAAAGTCAAAAGTCAAAAGTCAGAAGTCAAAAGTCAAAAGTAATATGGAGTAAGCTTTTTAACGATTGAGAATGGTTGGTTTATTTACGCCGTGGGGTACTAGATAAAAAGGTTGTTTAGTATTTCCCAATCCCTAGTCCCTACACAGCGGCTGTAGTGTTGGGAACTGCTGTGGGCAAAACTTCTGTGGGATTGCGTTCTGGTTCGCCAAGCATGACGATAGAACAGGTGAGTTGTCTGGCTAACTGGGTAGTGACATCGCTAATGGCTAATCCACCGGGACTTGTGCGATTGCGTATAAAAGGTAACACTACTAAATCATATAATCGCGCTGCCTGCAAAATTGCTTGGGCAACGTTTTCATGGGCAATGATTTGAACTTCAGGGGGATTGGGCAAAGCTAATTTAGATATTAATAAGCCAAGTTGCGATCGCCTAGAAGCAATTTTACTAGAACTTGTGCGGCGATCGCATACATTCAAGACGGTAACTTGGGCTTGATTTGCTTCTGCTAACATGATGGCAAATTGAACAGGTTGCAATGAGGGTGCCATCAGGTTTTCTACAGGCACTAAAATTCGCTGAATTTTTCTCGGTGATTCTACTAAACGTGTCACTGCTACCGGACAATGAGATGCCCAGAGAACGCTGTCAATCACATTACCAAATAAACGCGCTCTCAGCCCAGTGCGCTTGCCCCAACCCATAACAATTAAACTAGCTTTTTGTTCGCGAGCGGCTCTGCTGATCCCCTGAGCAAAAGCATCATCAATTCGCAGCAATGGTTCTGCTTCTACGCTGAATACTTGACTTTGAGCGGTGGCTTTGGAAAGTAAGCGTTCACTGCGTTGTAGAGAAATTTCTAACTGTGGTGCATCCATGTGAGCTGGGGCTGTAGCGATCGCTAACGGTATAATCCTACCATTTTCCTGACGCGCTAATAATGCCGCCATTTCAATTAAATATTGCTGAGTTTGCGGATTGTAAACAGGTACGACTATAGTAAAATTACTGCGTTTTTTCTCACTATTTTGAGATGACGATGTTGTAATTGTGTGTTCCTCAACAGATGATGAAGCCAAACCAGCAGCAAGCCGATTGGTAATCAACGGTCCTACGGTTGATGTCACCAGCATTAAACTAACAACACTATTTAATACCCATATCGGTAACAACTCTGCTCGATATCCCACTAATGTTCCTGCTAATGTCGCACCCACTTGGGGTAAACTCAGCGACCACATCATTAACATTTCTTGCCAGTTATAGCGGTAAACTAGTTTCGCTAAAAAAGCGGCGAGAAATTTGCTCAATAATAAACCAATTACAATAAATAGGGTTAGCTTCAGCGTGCTAAAGTTGCTGCCAGCTGGCAAATTAATTAATGAGCCAAGGTGAACAAAGAAAATCGGAATGAACAGCACGCTACCAACGAACATTACCTTTTCTTTAACTGGTCCAGAAGCGAGGACACCATTTACTGCCAAACCTGCTAAAAAGGCTCCAACGATTTTTTCTACTCCGATTAATTGAGCACCGACAGCGGCAATAAATACGCAAAGCAATACAAATAAAAATTGGTTTCCCTCATCGTCTCCAGATCGGCGAAAAAATTCTTTACCCGCCCAATAAAAGCCGACTAATACAACGATTAAGTAAATAATTAAGGAATTAAATAAACTTATCAATCCCCAATAACTGAATTGTCTAGCATGAACGGCTATACATAGAGATAACACCACTAATGCGCCGATGTTAGTAAAAATTGTGGCTCCAATGGTGACGGTGACGGCTTGATTTTTGACTATTCCTAAGCGATTGATCAGGGGATATGCCAACAAAGTGTAGGAAGCTAACAAAGAGCCAATTAATATCGAAGCATTGCCGCTAAAGCCAAAAATGTGCCCGATTAATGTTCCTAACGCTAGGGGGATAAAGAAGGTAAAGCTGCCAAATCCAATAGAACGACTTTTTTGACGACGGAATTGTTCTAAGTCAACTTCTAACCCCGCAACAAACATCAAGTATACTAATCCGATATCTGATAGCAAATTGATAGTTGGCGAATCAGGCTGAAATACATTCCAACCTGATGGACCAAGTACTACCCCCGAAAAAACCAAACCTACTAATCCGGGTAGTCTTAGCCGCTCAAATAGAATCGGTACAACTAAGATAACCAGTAATAAAATGGCAAAAGAAACAATTGGTTCCTTGCCGAGAACTTGGTTTGTCGGTTCCAATGCAAGAACTTGGGAGATGAGTTCCATAGGTAGGACTTGTATGTTCGCATAGGGTGAAACGACAATTGCCCCAAGGCAATTGTTCGCTGTGAAAATAAATTAATCATCCACCCTGGAGAAAATGAAAAAGTGAGAAAATTTGACTTACAGAAGTTGAGGCGATCGCTTATGCTAACTACCTATGGGTGGATTTGGCTGAGGATAAATCGCAAGCGATCGTAATCGTCTTTGAGCAGCACACTTAAGGTTCTACCGGCTTTGATTAACCATTGTCGATCAGCTTTGCGTAACTGGTACACTTCTCTAATCGCAGCTGCGGTTAATGAGTCTACTGGGGCACCGTTTACAAAAAGCAATGTCCGCAAAAAATCTAGCTCTTCGGTGAATTTAACGATCGCTTCTGGTTCGCACCGATAAACAGCTTGATGAATTTGTGGTGGACGCGGTGGTAGATACTGATACACCCGATTATTAGAACTTATACTACCAGATGGCTGTTCAAATCCGATGATCGCCGCCCGAAATTCTGTTTTCAGCATGGCGAATATCTGGGGTTGTTCCTCTCGCAAATCTTGCAAAGACAACCCTAAAGCTCTTGCTCTGTGTACGGAATCTATGGGCATTGTTGTTGCATAATACACCAACCCATAAACTTGATTGCCTGATTCTTCATCCACAGAACAAACCCAGCTACCGAATGGTGGCATGGGTGGGAAGCTCAAATCTTCAGGTTCGAGACACTGTGCCAAAAATTCGGTAGTAGTAGTTTCGATCACCTCGGCGATGTGGTTGGGGTGGCGATCGCTATAAGAAAACTGTGGTAAAGGAAGGCGCATAGTCTTAATAAGTCAAGAGTCAATAGTCAAAATGTTATGGACTGTTGACTCTTGACGATTAGACATCTCCATAAATTAATGATGCGTTACCTGAAACCCTAAAGACGTTACATGTAACGTCTCTACATTCGTTTTCACGCCGTCTATTTCGCTTTTTTCCGTCCGGCAGTGGTTTCTACAAGATCCAATTCGCTGAGGCGAAAGGTAACTAGCTTATCCCAGTTACCACCTTCAAACAATACGGCTACCTTACCATCACTCACCCGTTGCACGAGTCCCTCAAAGCGATAATAAGTATCTGCGGGACTCTTGACACGAACAGTCGCTCCTGGCAGGATCATGATTTTAACCTCGCTTGTTTCCTTTTAATAGCTTAATACTTGTTAGTTGTTGGTGGATAGTTGTTGGTGGATAGTTGTTGGTGGATAGTTGTTGGTGGATGGTTGTTGGTTGTGAAAAAAGTACTACTAATTCCGCTCCCCCGCTCCCCCGCTCCTCCGCTCCTCCTCATAACTAATATCTCTGCTTCTGTTGACGAAAATTGGCTACTGATTCTACTAGTCCCAAGGCGATGAAGTTGCTCAACATGGCAGAACGACCGTAACTCATCCAAGGTAGGGGAATCCCCGCCACTGGTGCTAAACCAACCGTCATACCAACGTTAACAATCACCTGAAAGACGATCATCGACAAAACGCCAATAGCCAACAACGAGCCAAAATTATCTTTGGCGGTTTGAGCAATATGTAATAATCGCAGACAAATAAAGCATAAGACAACCAGCAATAGCAAACAACCAATCAAACCAAATTCTTCACCTACGGCAGAGAATATAAAGTCTGTATGCTGTTCGGGAACGAAATTTAGTTGAGTCATCGGACCCTTATTTAGTCCCCATCCCCAAATTCCCCCAGCACCAATGGCAATGCGAGATTGAATTAGGTGATATCCTGTTCCGAGGGGGTCGGCATCGGGATTGAGAAATGAGGTGATCCGACCTTTTTGATAATCTTGCAATACATGCTTCCAGACAAAAACCCCTATTTCGCCGCCTAGCATGTTCAGACCCCATGCACTGATGCCGCTGATACCAAATCGACGCCAGGGGAGAGTTAAAAAGCCTAATACACCCATCGCGACTGACCAAATTAATCCTAAAAGTCCGAAAGATAGTTGGTCAAACAAAACTATCGGTGTCGAAAGGGGCCAAGGTGTACTAAAGAGAATCGCGGCGACGATGGGAGAAATCATCAGTATTAACCAGCCTGGGTTAGCATTTGCCCAGTACAACATTCCTAAAACGATCGCTCCAAATACCAGTGATGTTGCCAAATCAGGTTGTTTAAATACTAATGCCCAAGGAATGACGGTAATTGCCAAAGCACGGAAAACATTATCTATTTGAGAAGCGCTGCGCTTTTGTAACACAGCCGCTAGGGTGATGATTAACCCTATTTTGGCAAATTCTGAAGGTTGTATGGGAACGCCTGCGATACTAACCCACCGTTGTGCTCCTTTGGCGGCGTGACCAGCTACCATAACGGCGATTAAGCTGATATTAGTTATTGTATAAGTTATCCAGTGCCACTGAATCAGATTTTCATAACGGATGCGGGCAAGGATCAGGGCTATTACGGTTCCAATGCCACCCATCAGCCAGTGCCACCACCAGTCAGTGAGTCCTTGGTTCAATTCGGTACTTTTGATCATAATGCCACCAAATACAGTGATGGCGATTGGTAAGGCAAGTAGCAGCCAGTCTATTTGCTGCCAGGGTTTAACCCATTGTTGCCAGGGAATTTTTGGTACTGACTTTTTGGAGAGCGACCTTTTTAACAACATTGATTGTGTGTGTGATTTTAGACTTTAGGTTTTAGATTTGAAATTTAATTAGCACTTGAAATCTGTATTCCCCGGTTGCGGATGGGGAACCAGACGAAAATTTAAATTCTATGTTAGGGCAGCAACTGATACTTTGCCAGCGATGGTGAGGGCGATCGCATACAATGCTTTTGCACTAGCTGAATCTGGCTGTCCAACAACAATCGGCACACCAGTATCACCCCCAACTCTGGTACAAATCTCTAGGGGTACGCACCCCAGCAACGGCACACCTAACTCGGCAGCAGTTTTCTCACCACCACCGGAACCAAAGATGTCATATTGCTTATCTGGCATATCTGGGGGTATAAAATAACTCATATTTTCCACTATCCCTAAAATTGGCACGTTCATCTGTTGAAACATTCGCAAGCCTTTACGAGAGTCTAACAAAGCTACGTTTTGCGGTGTGGTGACAATTACTGCCCCTGCCATTGGCACCGCTTGTGTCAAAGTTAACTGAGCATCCCCCGTACCTGGTGGCATATCCACAATCAAATAATCTAGTTCTCCCCATTCCACTTGATAGAGAAATTGGCGAATCACTCCATTAAGCATTGGTCCGCGCCAAATCACCGGCTGATCTCGGTCAATTAAAAAGCCCATTGAAACTAACTTGACGCCGTGATTAAAAGCAGGTTCCAGGATTTCGCCTTTTTCGCCAGGACGGACAGTAATTTGGGCATCACTCAGCCCTAGCATAGTGGGATCGTTGGGACCGTAAATATCGGCATCGAGTAACCCGACTTTTGCACCGGTTTGTGCTAATGCTACCGCCACATTCACCGCTACCGTACTTTTACCTACGCCACCTTTGCCGCTAGAAATGGCAATAATGTTTTTCACACCATTAATGCCAGTGCGATCGCTTATGCTTTTTTGCTGAGGTGTTTCTGCTGTGACTTCTACAGCTATATCTGTCACACCGGGCAGTTTTTTAACGGCTCTTTTGCAATCTTCGACGATAAATTCACGTAGGGGACAAGCGGGTGTTGTTAATACTAAAGTGAAGCTTACTTTGCCGCCGTCAATTTTGACGTTGCGAATCATGTTGAGTTCTACCAGGCTTTTGCGAAGTTCTGGATCTTCCACCGGTCGCAGCACATTTAGAACCGACTGAGAATCGAGGACATCATACATCGTGTTTTCACCCTTGCCGCTGTAATAAATATGAAGCAAATAGTTTTTATGATCTACTTGCATCTTAACTTTATGAGGGTATTGTTAGTTGGCAGTCAAGAGTCAAAAGTCAACAGTCAAGAGTCAACAGTCAAGAGTCAACAGTCAAGAGTCAACAGTCAAGAGTCAACAGTCAAGAGTCAACAGTCAAGAGT
>CASBQA010000185.1 GCA_949127635.1 Nostocales cyanobacterium PMM_0069
AGCATCGATCACACGTTGGCGTAGATCGGTTGAATAGGGGGCAGGCATAAGCATAAGTATTTTTACTGTTCTTATAGCTTATCAAAATTGTAGTCTACTCAATTGAAAACCGCTGTAAGTGGGTAGCGTTATTTTCCAGAGTAACTTGTCTATCTGCTTGAACTTGGAATTATAAGCTTTCTCAACACCAGCTTTTAAAAAGTCAGAGGAATCGAATAAAAATACATCAGTAAATCCATAATTAATCTCTGGTATCTGACCTTTAGTTACAAATTGAAATCGCACTTTTTGATCAAGTAAGTGACCAAGTGCTTGTAGTTGAATTATGTTCCCATCACTAATTAAAAGCGGTTTATTAGCTTTAACAATCACGTTAGCAACTTGGGGATATTGTTGGTATATCTCAGGAACTTTGTTCCACCACATCTGGGATTGAGACATGAGTGTACAAGATAGGATTCCGCTAATAATTACCACAGACCCTAAAACTGACCAGAGTTTTTTTTGCCAAAGACTAGTATAAATAGATGTAATTTTAGTGCTAAATAGGTGAGCAACAGCTAACTGTATACCTAAAATAGAGGGAAGTATATATCGAGTAGTACCGTATCGCTTTTCAAGGACAAAATCTACCAGCATTAAGGGAAGTGCTACAGACCCACTCAAGGTTAAGACAAATAACCAAACTCGTTTATCGGTTCTTCGACAAAGAACATAAATTGAGTAGATCATTAGAGTTAAAATAATTAAAATCAAAGGAGTTAAGACAAGCTTAAGTTTCCCTGCATCACCTGGGGCAATACCTAAATCAAGAAACGCACGACTAACGATACCAGCCCACCTTGTAGCTGAAGCGAAGAATGTTTGTTTAGTATTCGTCCAACTTACTCCTTCTGGAGCAGGGTTAGTAATCATCACAAAAACCCAAGGTAGGAAAATCACAAACCCCGCAATCAATGAAAGCACGTAAGAGATCAATGTTTTACTCAACCGGAAGCGTTCGATAGCGAATACATATATTCCCTGTCCAAAGGCAACAAAGATAAAAAATAATTGACTATAAAATCCTAGTGACAATGCTGCTGCATAAGTGAACCAAGCAAATTTTGTTTGAAGTCGCATAGCTCGCAGCAGTGTTGCGCTCGATATTAAGGTGGCTACTATCCATAAACTGTACGCTCGTGCTTCTTGTGCATACAAGACGTGAACAGGTGAAATGGCTACCAAAGCGATCGCTATCCACCCTGTTAATGAAGACTTGAATAAAACTTGGCATAGCCAATAAACACAAGGAAAGGTAAGCAGACTAATAAATGCCGAAAAACTTCTAGTCACTGCAACAAAATTGCCAAACCACTCTACCCAAAACCGGAGTATCACGAAATATAGCGGCACAACCTGCGACTCTACTAAGAGTTTCAAAAGTTTTCAACTTGATTAATCTTTGCCTAATAATCGAATACGCTTGGTGTTAAGGTGATTTTTGACCTGTAGAGACGTTCCGGCGGAACGTCTTTACGCGGAACGTCTTTACGAGGATTTTTTAGTAAAGGTCAGACCTACCATTTGCCAACCGTATTCGCATTCATTTGTCGGGAATTTAACTTTGTGTAAATACAGAAGGACTCACCCAGATATCCTCTTAATAGGCACCTGTTTTTTGCAGCACAACTCTAACAGTTTTCAACAAAATTTTCAGATCCAGCCAAAGTGCCCAATTCTCAATGTAAGCAATATCTAATTTCACTCCATCTTCAAAATTTTCGATATCCGAACGACCAGAAACTTGCCACAATCCAGTGATACCGGGCAGAACTTCTTGTCGAATAAAATGCATAGTTTCAAACCTCTCTACATCTCTCAGAGGAAGAGGACGAGGACCAACTAAACTCATTTCTCCAAGTAAAACATTAAACAGTTGTGGCAATTCATCCAAACTGTAAAGACGTAGGAATTTACCTACTCGTGTGATGCGAGGATCATTTTTGAGTTTAAATAAAACACCATCCTTAATCTCATTCTTCGCTTCTAACTCTGCTTGTAACTTTTCCGCATTTACAACCATTGTCCGGAATTTCCACATCCGGAATTTTTTACAATGGAGACCAATTCTATTTTGTCGGAAGAAGATAGGACCTGGAGAATCAAGCTTAATTAGGATGGCAATAAACAGATAGATTGGTGAAAGTAGAATTATCAAAATACTCGAACAAAAAAGATCAAAACATCGCTTTACCCAAAAATCACTGCCTGTAATAATTGGTGCTGGAATTCTCATACATGGGGCTTCACCTATCATCGAAAAAACTGATTTTGGATGATGAAATTCAGTCTTTGGGGGAAGTATCTGTAGAATAATTCCAGCACTATGAAAATGCCAACAAACATATAAACGATTCTTGATTGCACTCCAGGAAACAAAAGCTTCGACTATACCCTGTTCACGAAGATATTCAAATGTTGCATTTCTGTTGGATCTATCTAGACAGCTAGAGTCAGATATTCCTTGTACAGCATAGCAATTTTCTTTTTCTATTAACTTAACAAATTCTTCTTTTTCTCCGACATCAGCAATCAGAAAAACAGGACAACGAACTGCTCCTTTTTCACGAACTACTTTAATAGCAACATCAATGAATAACCGAGATAGACAGACGAATGCTATAGAGAAAAGCCAAAAGATTAAAAAAGTTGAGCGCGAAATATAACTCTCTGGTTCGTAGAGAAAAGCAACTAGCAAAAGTAAACATTCTGACAGGGATATTGCTTGAATCAGACCAAGATAATCACGACGATGTTTACCTGGGTGATAAAGTCCTTTAACTGCAATCACGCCTATTTCAACTGTAATAACTAGTAATAAAAAAGACGTTTTTTGTGTCCAAGGAGATTGCAATGGAGTTCCATAAAATACAGCTAACTTCCATGCCAAGCTTAGAAAAATGATATCTAGCAAGATAAGTGTTACTACCCTGATTAATCTTGTAGATAATCCTCTTTGTATTCTTGTGCCTCTTGCTGACCTTAAGTCGGGTTGTAAATTTACAACAGGTAGAGATTTGGAAGGGATATTTTTGATTGCCATTGTATTTTTTCCATTCAATAGATTTTTGAGTTTCTACGAGTGAATGCCATTCAGTATTATGTATTACTGGATGGCGATTAAACATCGTTCCATCGCAAATTCAATACCACAAGAAAGACCGCGAGTTTTAACACTCAAAGCTTTAGGTCTTAACAAAGAAAACTTAAATAGGACAATTTTTGAAGTTTAAGATATACACCACTACTAAAAAATATCAGGTTAGTAATGGGGATTTTTTTTCATTGAAACTTGGACAATCCTATTTTTTGCCTGAGCACCAGCCAGATGAAGAGAGGATTACCTACGATGTAGCGCTTCCATAAACGTTGAGGCTCAACAAGCAAGCGAAAGAACCATTCTAGACCAGATTTTTGCATTAAAGTTGGTGCCCGTTTCACCATGTTGGCAACAAGTTCAAAGCTGACCCCAATCCCAATTGAAATTGGTACTCTCAGTTCCTGATAATTATTATAAATCCAGTATTCTTGTTTAGGAGCACCCAAGCCAACAAAGAGAATGTGAGGTTTTGCTTCTCGAATTTTAGAGTTTATTAGTGCTAGTTCTTTTGGATTTGATTCAAAACCATAAGGTGGACAGTGAGTACCCACAACTTTCAGATTTGGATGTTTTAATTGAAGGATTTCTTTTGCTTTTTCAGCTGCTCCAGGACGACCTCCTAGTAAAAATATTTTGAGTTTTTTTTCTGCGGCGATCGCACACAACTGTTCAAATAAATCTGTACCATTAACCCTACCTTTTAAAGGTGTCTGCAAAAATTTAGCTGCCCATAGCAGGGAAACTCCATCTGGTACTACTAACAATGCTTGACGATAAATTTCTTGAAAACGAGTATCTTTCTGTAAAGTCAAAATATGTTGTGCATTAGGAGTTACAACGTACTCTGGCTCTTTGTTAGAAATGGCATACTCTGTAATGCATTTCACCACTTCTTCAAAACTGTATCGGTCAATTCTGACACCACAAATATTTATTCTCATTGGATACCTGAGATTTTTTTTAATTACACTCATGACAACTTTCAGTTTTCTACTACTTAATCCCACTCAACAAGGAATTTTGTAGTCTGCTGCACTCTTTAGGAGAATAAATCAGCTCTGTTCCCTTAAAACAACTCTTTCCACAGAGGAGAGGTTTCGAGAGTGGTTTGCGAGTATGTGTTTGTAGTTGTTTTCAGTCTCAAATGTAGAAAATAGTTTTGAAACCAAAGCTTGAATGAAACTATCATGATTAAATTGCTGAAGTATGAATTCATAACCTCGCTGTGCCTGGATTTCAGTTTGTTGAGGATCGTTTAAGAGTTGGACAATTGTTTGCTTTAACCCGTTAGAATCGCCGACATTAACACCAGTAACAATACCCATGTTAATCAGTTCACCAATAATTCCTGACGAACGAGTTATGACCACAGGTCTACGACAAGCCATTGCTTCAAACATTGTGGTCAGTCCAGCTTGATAGTTATTCTCAAACATAGTGATCACAACTAAGTCGGAATCACGATAAAGCTGCACCAATTCACACCAGTCATAAAAGCCATGTGACATGTTCGGAGGTATGATTTCCGGGAATGTCTTTTTTTGAGCGATCGCATTACGAGAAAAAGCGCAAATCTTCACATCAACATTCAAATCTTCAGTAGCGGCAGCCAAAGTTCGATAATCTCGCTTTTCCATACCTCCACTTGCAATCACCGGACGCAACTTTTTATTTGAGGGAAGTCCAGGTGTAAAGAAGAATGTGTCTATAGGTGGTGCTGAAAGTAGATAAATACGCTTCTCTGGTAAGCCTAAATAGTTGCAAATAAATTCAGCTTGCGAAGTAAAACCTGTCACAAATAAATCAATCCGATTTGCTACGTCAAACAGCTTCAACGCTAAACGACCACGAGGTCGGTTGATATTGTGAACCAATACAACGATTTTAGGTCTATTGTCTTTAGCACCACAAGCCGTAGCAATTGCAAAACCCAGGTCTTCACCATCGCAATATATGACATCATCCTCCTGAAGCTCCAACGATAGCTTGTGTGCTAAAGCCCAGTGTTCAGGACGACCTATAATTTTGGCAAGTATTTTATCTGTGGGCAAAACTAAATCTGCTCTCGGTTGATGAACTTTTGCCCCTAAAACGTGACTCATTTCCCACATTACATGTGAGGGACATTTTCCGGCTTGAGCATTTTGAGCAATAGCTTCTAAATCAGATGGAGTATTTAAAGCTATGTGGTATTTCAAGGCATTCTCCTTATTAGAAATAGTTATTTTTTGATTATTTAAAGTAGTGTTTGAATTGGTAGACCAAATCCCAAACTATAGCGAATCAATAAACATAAAGTAAGTACGACCGTAAAAAAGGCTGTGGCTTGAACATCTTGGGTAAAACAAAAAAGTTTTTCTTGCCAGAGTCCATAAAGATTGACTATGTATAAAGGTAAATCGCTGAATGCAATGACGATAATTGATCCTAATGTTCCAAAGTTGTAATATGCGAGAGGTACACCCAGAATAATGACGCCAAATCGAGCAAAATTACTTTGTGCCGAATACAAGGGTTTGCTAATAGCTAAAAGAGCAGGACTGATAGTATAAAATAACAAAGAAAACCAAATGCCACTGCATAAAATTGGCATCATCCAAGTCGCATCAGCATATCTTTTATCGTACAGTAAAGCGACAAGAAAATCGCCAATTGTAGTCAAAAATGCTAATACAATCGCAGTTCCTAATAATATCAACCATCGTTGGCGAAGAATTTTCTCTCTTAATATTGCTCTTGGTAAGTCAGCTTGCTGAGAAATTGTGGGAAAAATGACTTTATAACTAAGTTGCTTAATAACTTCTCTGGGTATGCTTGCTAAGGTATAAGCTACTGTGTAAACCCCTAACATTTTAAATGAGAGAATTTTAGCTAAAACCAAGCGATCAGCTTGTTCAGCAGCAAACATCAGCGTGGATGCGATAAACATCCATTTACCGAAGGAGAGAATTTCTTTAACAGCAGCGGGTTCCCATGTAAAGCGGTTGGTATATTTTGGTATTAACCAATAGCTACTAACTAATTTATATATTGGTCCTATTACCGAGCCAATAGCTAAAGTCCAGATACTTGGATAGAACCAAACTAATATACATAATGTAGACAAATAACAAGCTTGCAACGCTAATTCATATAGAGAAAGCTTACCCAGTTCCATACGACGATGAAGACTATGTACGCTAGTAGAACTAAATCCGTCAATAACAGAGAAAAATATAGCAATAGGAATTAGCAATACTAAACGTTCATCGTTATAGAATTTTGCAGCGGGAAAGCTAAGAAGTAAGCAAATAAGCCAAATGACTACACCACGAATTACTTGTAAAGTCCAAGCC
The DNA here is from genome assembly GCA_949127635.1 of Nostocales cyanobacterium PMM_0069. Lineage (GTDB taxonomy): Bacteria > Cyanobacteriota > Cyanobacteriia > Cyanobacteriales > Nostocaceae > Hassallia. The sequence goes on from CASBQA010000185.1 coordinate 6,478, forward strand.
GTATTTAAAAATACAGGATCATCACCTCGTTTACTATTGATTATATTTTGAGCAATACCAATGTCTGAAAAGAGTTCTAAACCAACTCTCAAGGTAGTTACTAATGCCATCAAACCAAAATACTCTGGTTTTAACAAGCGAGTCAAAATTAGATTATTGCCAAACCGGAGGATTTGAATACCTCCGAAACAAATAATTGTCCAAATTGCGCCACGGATGGCTAGCTTTTTTAAAGATGACATTAGATTTTGGTTAGAAAAACTTGCTTTTTTTGATAATCTGGACGAATAGATTCAACGTTACCTTTCAAGGCACTTGTGATTAGACGATGCAGCCGCGCAACTTCATAATGTATGTTGAAATCTTTCTCTACTTTGGCTCTACCTGCTGTGCCAAATTCTGCGCGAAGTTTATAGTCAGTCAGCAATTTTTCGATGCAATTAACTAAGGAAATAACATCTGCGGGTGGAACTAGGTAGCCGTTGACGTTATTTTCTACTAATTCGCTCACTCCAGCAATTTGGGTGGCTACTACTGGTACACCAGCTGCCATTGCTTCCATCAACACTACTGGTATTCCTTCAGCAAAGCTGGACATCACAAAAATATCGGTTTGCTGAAAATATTCGCGTACTTCAGTTTGGGATTTATAACCAACGTAATTTACATTTTCAGTTAATTCCCATTGAGTAGTTATTTGTTTCAACTTTTCTCGGTCGGGACCGTCACCGACAACTGTTAAGAGAATATCTGGATGTGCTTTTTTTAAGATTGCTAAACTTTCTAGTAAGATTGGTAAACCTTTTGCCACAGCCAATCGTCCGACAAAAAGCAAGCGTTTTCCGTGCATGTTGTGAGAAACAACATCAAATAAACCTGGGTCAATACCGCAATGAATGATATGCATTTGATTCCACTTTTCAAGCGGTGCAAATATCATTCCTTGACTGCGAGCATAGTTGCTAATACAAGAAACAAATAGCGATCGCCTAATCTTCTCTTCTAGTTGCCATTGATACGCTTTAAAAAATATATAGGGTCCGTGCAAGGTGAAGCTATAACTAAAACCTCCCATCTCAGACGCTAACATCGCCACAGTACCACTAGCTTCAGCAATGTGATTATGTAAATGTACTATCTCCCTTTGTTTGATTTGTTGAGCAAGAATACCCGCTTCAATAAAGTAAAACAATTGATAGACCAAACCAGAAAATCCTGGTTGGCTGGTTGACCATGCAAGCTTGATTGTTTGTAGATATCTTTTGGGAGAAGCAAGCAGTAAGCTGAGGTGAGCTAGTAGTAAGTTGATGAGATTGGGAGGAAGAATGTAGAAAGTGCGATCGCGTTCTTGTTTCTGTTCCACTCCAACCATATGTTCATCCCCTGGACAGCGAACTGAAAATGTGTGTACCTCCACACCGATTTCCCGTAAAGTTGTTACTTCTCGCTGAATAAATGTATCTGTCGCTCTGGGATATTCTCCAGTTAGGTAAGCAATACGCATAAATAAACTAAAGATTAATTGGTAATTAGTAATAGGAAAAAACTACAGACGTTCCATTGGAACGTCTCTACACAAGCTTGACCTTTTGACTCAAGTGGATAGATGGTTTCTCTACCAATTGCCACATCAGAGCGGCAAAGCCGACACAGATAAAGATTCCTAGTAGTAAGCAAAACGCTTCGCTTAAAGCATTAGGTTTAAGCAGCTTAATCCCCAGGAAAAATACTGCTCCATAGATGGGAGTATGGGTCAGATAAAGACTGTAAGAAATCTTGCCGATAAATTGTAGCGATCGCCACTTTAACCAAACTTCCATGCAATTGGCTCGTCCGGCTTGTAATAAGAGTACGGCAACAATCGCACTGACGATTGAAAATGTTGTTGAATTTACCACTCCAGCAGTCAGCAATATCGCCGCATAAAAGTAAAAGTAGATTGGCTTCAACTTATCGCACCATGACCAATAAGCAAAGACTCCTAACAGAAATGCGTACCACAACGGCAAAAACATCATCGGTCTGCCAGTATCTTCAAACACACCCATAGGAAAGAGAGCGGCGATAATAGCAGCAGGAACAAACACAACTACTCGACTAAAGTGCAAATTCCGCGAATAATTAAGCCATTGTGCTAGTCCTAATAGCGCACAAAAGACTAAATAGAACTGTATTTCTATACACAACGTCCAGTAAACATCGTTGATATGTCCGAGTTGAAAAATGTCTTGTAAATAGAACAGATGTGCTAACAACCTCCCAAAAGATAGAGGCTCTTCACCTGGGGCAAATGCCTCACTTTTGACATAGGAAGATAACAGTGCAAAAGCTAAAGTTACGACTATTGAGACGTAATATGGTGGAGTGAGTCGGGCAAGACGACGCACACTGAAACGTTGAAAATAAGCTAAGTTAATACGAGCCTCACGTAGCGAATGGGCAATTACAAAACCACTGAGGACAAAGAATATTAGTAAACCAAAGTTACCCCAGTTGAAGACGACAGTTACAAACCAGTCGGGTAAGATGCTGGTTAATAAAGCAAGACGCCCATCTGAGGGAGCATGAAACAAAATTACCCATAAAACTGCAATGCCACGTAGTCCATCCACAAAATAGAAATGGACTTTGGGTGGCTTAACGACTGAAGTTACTGAAGTTGTCGATGAGGTTTTGAGGTTCATACATTCAGCTTCCCAATGGTTGCAAAGCAGGTGTTTTAGAAGATACTTCTAACAATTCGACATTGCTACAACTGCGCTCTAGTGCGGTGTCGAGTGAATATCTCGGCTGCCAATTCAAAATTTGTTTTGCCCTATGGTTAGTGAAGCGAAAATGCTTAAATCTAGCATCTAGTACTCTGGGAATAAAGATGCCTGGTAGCCTTGCTTTTCCCTTCAATACTAGTTGGTTGTACGTCCACATAATCCAGGCTATGAAGCGCATGAATGTCCAATTGACAGGTATCAGACGGGGTATAGAATAAGCGTGTTGCTTGAGTTTCTTGACATAGCTTCTTTGGGTGGGTAAGTTATCATCAACGATATTCAAAGTTTCAGCGATCGCTTCATCGCATACAGCAGTAACAATTGCTTCTGCACAATTTTCGACATATGTCAATGGCATTGTTGCATAAAGACCGATTCGCAACCACAAGTTATCTGTCAATTTACCCCCAAGCAAACTACTCCAGAGGTTATCTCGTCCATATATCAATCCGGGACGAACAATCGTCACTTGTGCGTTGTGATTCTGCTCAAATTCGCGGACAAGTTCTTCTTGTAGCAACTTGGTTTGAGCGTATTCATCTCGCTCCAAAGGATTACTTTCAATCAGCGAATCTTCGGTAATTGTTTCGCCAGATGAAATACCCTGATAGTCATACACCGAAAAGGTACTAATATCAATTAGTCGCAACACACCAGCGGCAACCATCCCATCAAGCAAGTTTTCGGTAGCAATGACTGTGCCAGCAAATCGCGTGTAAAAGTCACCTTCTTTTGCGGCAGCCAGATGAATGACTGCATCCGTACCCCGGACAGCATCGACAATACCATCTTTGCGTCGCAAATCTAGACGGATTAGCTCTATATTTGGGTGATTGTGCCAAGTTAAGCGCTTTTCATTACTAGATGGTCGCACAACTGCACGGACTTGATGTCCTCGTCGTAGTGCTTCGGCAACTACGTATTTTCCTAAGAAACCGGACGCACCTGTTATTAATAACTTCATACTCGATTCGCCTCCGATAGTAGGGCATTAACTAATCTATTTGTCCGTTCTATATCTGCAAAACTAATTGGTGGGGCTTTCCCATCAATTAGGGCTTGATAAGTTTGGTCTAAAAGCCGATGCATCCCTTCATAAGCTGTTTTTTGCATAATCTTGTTGCGAAAGTTTGTAAATGATGCTCCAACCAAATCCCAACCGTTGACAAAATGATTTATTAGGGGAGATAGCAATTCACCAGCGCGGGGAATGACACAACGCAGGTAAGGTTGAAACAAGTCAGTTTCGGCATAACCTTTGGAACCGCGTACTATGACGCTGAAAGTTTTGGGTGCGCTGTGAGCGCTGAATCGAATTCGAGCATGTGCGGAACCGGAGATAGCGATCGCATCCAAATCGTCATACTTAAATAAATCTCCACCACCGTGATTGCTCCATGCAGCACTAACGCGATCAAAATCGGGTATAAAGCGCACTACTAAGGAACACAAATGGGTAATGAAATCATGAATCACTCCTGCGGGCATTTTATGAATCGGATTAGGTAAGTTTTCGTCTGCGAATACTCCACCATCGCGAACAGGAAGCGCTATTCTGACTTCAACTTCTTGTATTTCACCAAGAACGCCATCTGCAACTAATTTCTCAATTGCGAGGATTGTTTCATTAAAGCAGTAATTTTGGTTTTCAATCAGCCAGCGGTTATGAGATTTTGCTAAAGCCCAAAGTTCTTGAAATTCATCGTAGGTAGGTGTAATTGGCTTTTCACAAAATACGTGTGCGCCGGCTTCTAAGCAGTTTGATGCAATTAGTTTGTGGGTATGAGGTGGAGTGAGAATGTGTACAACATCAGGCTTGATTTCATCTAACATTTGGCGAAAGTCGGTGTAAATTGAGTCAGCGCCAAATCGTTTTGCTGCATAAGAAGCAGACGCTTTTGAAAGGTCACAAACACTAGCTAATTGCACGCGATCGCATTCAGACAGAAAACTTAAATGTTCTTTGGAAATTGCCCCTGTTCCAATGACTGCTGATTTTAATTTAGTTGCCATTAATGCTATTTTTCCTCTGTATTTTAAGTTGAAGTCGAACTTTTATATTCTAAAATAGTGCGTTGTTGTTGGAATAATTGAGAAAGAAGAAACTTGATTTGACCTTGGAGCTTGGGAAATTTTTCTAACACACAAAACAGACCGTAAAGAATAGCATCTGTTGATTGATATCCACGTTTGAGGGTAAAGCGATAGACGCGATAAACTAATGAAGCATAAGCCATAAATAATAAGAGTATGCTGAGTCCTTGAGTTGGCAATATACAAGCGATCGCTACCAAAGGCAAAAACAAACCCCAAATCCAGCTTCGCAAACTTTCTTTTACCCAATGACGTTCCGGACTGCGACCATGTAGCCAAGCACCTTCAGCATAAGCATGACCATTGCGAATTTCCCGCTTCCACCACTGTTTAAAACGAGTGATTTGGGCATTATGCAATGTCATCTCTGCATCGATACGCCAAATTTTACCACCAGCTTGACGCAATCTTACACACAGTTCTGGTTCTTCACCGGCAATCAATGTTGGATTGAATCCTCCTACTTTTTTTAAGGCAGTTATTCTCATCATCGAGTCACCACCACAAGCTTTTGCTTCACCAACAGGAGTATCCCATTCTATATCGCACAAACGGTTATATATAGAATTATTTGGGAATTCTTCCCGACGACGACCACAAACTACAACTACGTCAGGTTGAGCATTTAATTCATGTATTGCACGTTTCAACCATCCCTCAACAATTCGACAATCTCCATCTACAAATTGGACAAATTCAACTTCTGATTGGACTTGTAATAAATATTCAAATCCTTTATTTCTAGCACGGGCAGCGGTGAACGGAATAGATAAATCAAGTTCTACTACATAAACACCAAGAGATTTTGCTAGTGCCACACTATTATCTGTGGAACCGGAATCAACGTAAACTACGATTTTTGCTTCTTTGATTACTGATAGCAAGCACTCTTTCAGACGATTTCCTTCGTTGCGTCCGATGACGACAATTCCAATAGACTGCAATGTAAAACCTCCTGTGAAAATTCGTTTATAGCGGTTTTCAAGTGCATATCAAAACCTCACCCCCAACCCCTCTCCTTATTAAGGAGAGGGGAGATAAAGCACAGCTTTATCGGGGTGAGGTTCTGTATTGCATCCAAGTGCAAAGCGTTATATGTTGTACATATATTTAGATAAGGTGCGAAGAAGTTGTATTTTTAAACTTTAGATTTTTCTGACCCTTTTTGAATTCTCCCATTCGTGTAAGCGTCTCCAAAGGAGAAGCTGGTTGACTCATGGTAATAGCAACTGTCGTATATAATATCCAATATGTATTATATTGATGCATCAATAAGCTTTCTGTTACATTATTCATTGCCATAAAAGAAAGATAAGCTACTGACCAAAGATCCTCGGATTTTTTACTCACATAAGCTCGTTTTAATGACCGAACAAAAGTTGTGAAATAACTAATTAAAAAAAGTACTAAACCAACCAAACCAACGTCAACTGATAAATCTAATAAGCCATTGTGACCGTTAGGTGGAATCCATGTAGAACCAAATGATTGACTGACTTCAATTGCATAGGGACTGTTAGGTGCCCAAAATGCATTTAGACCATAACCAAATAGTGGTTGTTCGATTATTTTACGTATCATGACATCCCAGATGAGTGTCCTTCCCGTTAAAGTTGGATCTCTTCCTAAACCAGTTATCAGTTCTACCCAATAAGTTAAAAATAATACAGCGACACATGCGAGAATTAAAATGACAATATTTGCCAAAATTACGCTAATCTTTCCCTGCCATCTAACTTTTTGATAAAACATTATTATTAGGATCACTAGCAAAGAAACAACCAGACAAGTTTTTGAACTTGAAAGCAGCATCAAGACTAGTGAAAAGGTAAAACCAAACCACTTGTATAAATTTGAATTTCCCTTGGGTAGCGCAAAAAATGTCAATAAACTTAAAACCATCGTGCTGCCAAAAACATTTTTTTGCCCATATACTCCTTTCCATGCTCCTCGATAAAATTCTTGCTCTAGTCCAATTAAAGGAAATGCAAGGGCAACAACTGTACTAATAATACCTATTATTAATAAAGTAAAGGCAATAAGTTCTACCTGTTCTTTCAAGCTAAATCGTGTAGCAAAATATAAGCCAAATAAGGTCATCATCACAATCTCTGTGGCATTAGATAATGTAAATTCTGGAAATTTTGACCACAGAAATGATAAATAGCTTAATGCTGTTAATAAATAGAGTGATCTGTTTCGTCTAACTGTGGCTATAAGTTTTTTGCCAAAAATGCAAGCGAGAATAATTAAAATTAACTGAATGGCTAATTTGATTAATGTAACAATATCTTGTGTACCGAAACCAATCTGAGGTAATACATAAAGTATACCTGGAAAAGACATTAAACCTAAAATGATAAAACCTTTCTCGGCAGTTCTTAAAGTTTTATTTTGCTTTTTATTTTTCACAGTTGAAACATAAAAAAGAACAGATTAACTTGACTCAATTTTTTTACGACATCTTGTCTCTTTCTGTACGAATCCACCCGCTTTGAGGTTTTACTAAAAATTGAAGATAAACTGGTATCTTCCATAAAACGTAAAAAGGAATGCTTAAAAGTTCCTGTATCGGTAAGTCTTGACGAGCGAATTTAGCCCAAGCTATAAGAATTGCCATTAGAAAACAAAATCCCGCTGTAGCAACAATTGCTGCTGGTATCAATGATGTTGTGATAATTGCAAATAGCAGAGAAACGGTCATCAGTGCTAACCAGATAACAACAAGCAAAGCTAGAGGTGGTATACACAAATGTAGGATACTCAGCAACAAATCAAACCTTCTTTGCTTCACTGCTTCTTTCAGCAGAATGGGGACATAAGTCTGCATATTTTGGAAATGACCATGTTCCCAACGAGTTCTTTGACTTTTAGCAGCTTGGGATTGCTGGGGCAAATACCCAGTTACTTTTGCTTCTTGGCAAAACACCGGGTTGTGTCCAGCTATGGTTAAATCCAAGCCTAGTTTTAAGTCTTCCACGAGGTGATCGTTGGCTAAATCACAAGAGCGAATGACTGACCAAGGGAAAGCCATACCTGTACCCAGCAACGAGCAGGGTAATCCCAACCGTGCTGTTCCACGGGTACGAACTAGGTTCTTGACGATGATGGAAAATTGAGAAACAAAGTCTTTTGAGGAGTGAGAGTTTTTCGGTCTAATCATCAAGTAGCTAGCTTGGATTGGTCGCATCAGAGCGATCGCACGCTGAGTTAATTGAGCGATCGCATCTTCATAAACTGTACAATCAGCATCAATTATTACAACCACATCAGGAGGATCTGACTCAATGAACTGTAAGCCATAATCTAAAGCGTATCCCTTACCTTTGCGCTCAATATCGTGACGCTCAATAACTGTTGCACCCATTGAACGAGCTATCTCGGCTGTCGCATCATGACAATTATCAGCAACGACTACCAAGCGGTCTTGTTTTTTTAAAGCTGGGGTCAATTTTTCTAATGTTGAACCAATTACAACTTCTTCATTATGTGCTGGTACTAAAACAGTAACTTTTGAATTTTGCCAATTAACTTTATCAGCAGTTTCAGCCGTTTCAAACAGAGCCGCAATACATTCAATCAGAAAAAATAGGCAGATAACAAATAACAAAAATGCGCTCAATGACAGAGCAGTATTAATACATAAAGCCACGAAATGACTAGTAGACATAGCACTGTTACCTCTGAATTTGCCAAAGCTTAAACTTATGAAGAAGAAATAATTCTTGCAGGTATACCAACTGCCGTTGCTCCAGCTGGAACATCGCACAAAACTACAGCATTAGCACCAATACTTGCATCATCTCCAATGGTGACATTGCCAAGGATTTTCGCACCAGCATTAACACTGACACGTTTACCTAACTGAGGTGCATCAAAAGGACGATCTGAGTAACGATTGCCTAAAGTAACTCCTTGACAAATTGCCGTATCATCCCCAATTGAACAGTGTGTATGAATAATTATTGCTCCTTGATGATAAATGGTCACACGACGACCAAGGTAAGCAATTAATGGCAGTTCAACTCCGTAATTATTGCGAATTTTCCGATACAACATTCCGTAGATAATTCTAAAAGGTACTTGCAAGAATTGAGGTTGAATCTTCTTTAACCAAACTCCAAAACGGTGAACTGCTACTGCTCTAAATCCAGGTGTACTCCAATCACGTCCGTGAGCAATCCAGTCTTCTTGAATTTGCTGCAAAAAACTTATAGAAGAAGTAGATACTTGATTTTTATTTGCTATAAAGTCTATTCTTACAGTCATTATTTATTACTCCTTATAATTGAGCTTTTATGGACTTGAAAATACTGCTGAGTTTGATTTTTCTATGCCTCGATTTATTTGTACATTAATGGTTCAATTTCTCTTTCAGTTTGTGTGATACTTTGCCCGACTCGACGTTTGGAGTGATAAAAATAGCTGTCCGGTTCCTGTTTGACATCGACACCGTTGGCAATAATGCCCAAAACGTGAGCTTCGGAACGATCTAGCAGCGACTTAGCAGCTGTAGCACTAGCTAAATCCAAAACACCAGGTTGAGCTACCAATAAAACTCCATCCACCATTTTTCCCAGAACTGCTGCATCAACTGTGTTAACTAAAGGAGGAGTATCAAACACGATGTAGTCATAGCTTTGGGAGAATTTATCAATCAAAGAAGTCATGCGATCGGAATCTATTAAAGCTAAGGGGTTAGGAGGTTGAACTCCCGCTGTGAGGACAGATAAATATTTTGTGATTACTTGCACAGCTTGGGGAAATTCATCCTGACCAACAATAATGTTACTTAAACCTACTGAGTTTATTACACCCCACAAATGATGTTGCGATGGGGAATGCATATCTGCATCAACTAATAAAACTCTCCGTCCAGCTTGAGCTAACGCTCCAGATAAATTTGCACAAACTTCTGATTTTCCCTCTTCCGTCAGAGAACTCGTGACTACAATTGTGCGGACTTTTTTATGGCTAATAAATTTTAAATTTGCCTGAAGCATTTGATATGCTTGATGAATCATTAAACTAGGAGTAGAACTTGCAACAAATTTATCAGCGATCGCATCTGACATCAAGTTAATATAAATAGATTTACTATTTGATTCAAACTTGGGAATTAGCCCGACTAAACTGTAGCCAAAAAATATCTCGATTTCCTTAACTGTTTTTAACGATTTATCAATTAAATCTACAAAAAATGCAGCACTTACACCAAATAACAGACCAGCAAATACACCACCTCCTGCTAACATCAGTGTGAGTTTAGCTAAAATTGGTTTTTTCGGAGCTTCTGCAAGTTCAATTATTCTGGCAGTTCCAATACTTTGCTTTTCTGCTATTTGAATATCTTTTTCTCTAGTTACAAGGGTTTGGAAGTTAGTTTGGGCAACAGTCAATTTTCGCTCTAAATCTCCTTGCTGCTTTTCTAAATTTGGCAGATTAGCCAACTTTTGCTGATAAATTCCCCGGATATTAGACAAAGCTTGTAATTTTTTCTCTAAACCCTGTCGTTGCACTTGTAATTGTAAATATTGAGTTGCCAGATTTTCCTTAATCTTTCCTATCTGCAAGTTGCCAACGGAAACGTTTTCTTTACTTCCTGTAGCCTGATCTACTCGCTGCTGTAATAACAAATTTAAATTTCTTTCTTGATTTTTTAAGGCAATGACAAATGGATGGTCATCGGTGTAACGTGTTTTTTCAGTTGCTAGCTTAGTTTGCACTTTCTGTAACTCACCTAAGACATCCTGTACACCAGGTATCTGACTGAGGGAAGTAATTTTTACAGCTTGCTTTCTTTGCAAATTTAATTGATTACCTACTTGTACTTCTTGAGCGCTCACATCTGCAAGCATTGCTCTAGATTGATTTATTTCCTCATCTAGCTTGGCAATATTGCTAATAGCAGCGCTTGCTTCTTCTGGAAGTTCGATAATTTTATTTATGTTTTTAAACTTACGTACTGCCTCTGCTGTCCGCTCTAATTCTTGTTGAGACAACTGGAGTTGTTGTTTAATAAATTCACCCGCTGCCAAGACTTGAGAGTTATTAGATTGAATATTATTTTGAAGATAAGATTGCATCACCTGATTGACTAATGATGCTGCTAATTCCGGTTTTTCTGATGTGTAGGAAACCTTCAGTACATCTGTGCCTGGAACTGGTTCAACTTTAAGTTCAAGTGACTCTGGTTCTAGGAGTTGACCTTTTTTATCTACTATGCCAACAATCTTGATAGCTTCTTCTAAAATAGGTTTAGATTTTATAATTACAGCTTGCGTTGTTGAAGGATTAGCCTCACGGACTAAAGATTCTAGATCGCCGATTTTTTCTCCTGCTTTTGTTAGCGAAGAGATTCGATCTGATTTAAAAAGCAACATTCCACTTGCCTCATATTTAGGCTTTTGCTTGAGGATCGCAAAACCTGATAATCCTACTGAAGCAAGAAAAACTGCCACTACAACTGTCCAGCGACGTTTTAATATCAGCCAATATTGTTGAATCTCTATTTCTTCTGTATAGTCTTTAGTCTGCATGTGAGTTACCTGATTGTACAATATTCCTTAGTTATTAGTGAAAAACGCAAATGACCAAGGATGACTTTAACGAAACAACGTTTCTTTTAGTTAGTTATCTTGTTAATAGTAAGTTTTTACTGCATTTGGGGAACCACTTGCATTTTTTCGAGTAAATTCGCTAACGCTTGGATTACCTTCGGTATGAGCTACTCCTACCGCTTGCTGCCAAATTTGTGCTGGTGCTACTGACACTTTGTATGTAGAATCATTCAGTTTTTGAACATGATACCACTGGGTTTTTTGACAGCGATCGCACCAAAATGCTTCTAACCATTCACCTTTTAGGTTAACTGTGCTTTCAGTAGCTAAATTCGTATTTTTTCGGCTGAGTTTTTTTTGCTTGAGCAAATCGACGTTGGCAAACAATGAATACTTTTGGCTCACACTATGGAGATAGCATCCATCAATTGGACAGTAGATAGACCGTCGCTTTGAACGTTTTCGATTTTGGTCACACCTTTTGTGCAATTTAACCCCTATCATTGATAAAAACATTCCATATAAAGAAGGTCTTGCTGGAGGGACTGAGATCAAAATGACCATCGAAGCCCAACTCCTATTGACAAAAATCAATTATTGAATTGTGTACACGTTGATAGACAAAATTCGGATTTTTTTTGTTTGTAAATTATACAAATCAAAGACTTTCGTCTTAAATTTTTAAACTACAACAAAAATATACAAGGTAAAAAACTACATTAAGAATTTGCCTGATCAAGTTGTTTTCATTTGAATAATGTTATGTATGACATAATACTTCTTGAGAACTTCGACTGTCTGTAAATTATCTTACAGGATATTCCCAAATAAGAAAGTGGGAAAAGTAGGTAAAATCAAACCAACTGCATATGTATAAACACTTCTATTAAAAGGACATAAAAGGTGGGAAAGGTAAGAAAAGTGGGTCAAAGCTTCTAACTATGTCACCAAAATAACCTTTGAACTGCTTACTCCACATACGTGATAGCTGACGCATTATACACTTATGAGTAAAAAATATGATTGCACTCTTTTGGCAAAAAGGCTTTAATTAAGGATAAAAGTAAAATTCAATTGCAGGCAAATGTAATATATGGATAATAACAAGGACTTTGAGCCAAGTTATTGAAATCTATATAGGTAGATTTATCTCCGGTGAAAATATATTAATTATCGGAATCCGGTTTGATTTTTGAACAAAATTAGGTATTTGTAGGTGTCGTAAGAGCGATCGCTTCCCACCATTCTCAAGAGTAAGGCAAATACAAAGATTGAAAGGATGTGTGTTGGAAATTACTCCAAAATATACTACACTTTCAACTTAAAACTAGGAGATTGTTAAATTATCAATCAAACGATCAAATGACCTGTTATAAATACCAAGTCGGTGGATGTCTAACCAGTAATGCTCCAAGCTATGTACAAAGACAGGCTGATTCGCAACTGTATGAAGCATTGCACGAAGGTGAGTTTTGCTACGTCCTCAACTCACGGCAAACGGGTAAGTCCTCTTTGCTAGTAAAAACTCGGTATCGCTTGCAACAAGAAGGCTTTATATGCGCTTCGGTTGATCTGACAAATGTTGGCTGTGAAAATATTACTCCAGACCAATGGTACAAGGGAGTAGTTGGTGAGTTATGGTCTGGTTTTAAGCTGTTAGGAAAAATTAACTTAAAAGCTTGGTGGCAAGAGCATGAAGATATCCCCTTACTTCAAAGAGTGAGCCGATTTATTTCCGAAGTACTGTTAGTTCAATTTCCGAATAAAAAAATGTTTATTTTTATAGATGAAGTTGATAGTATCAAAAGTCTTGATTTTTCTGTAGATGATTTTTTTGCCTTGATTCGATTTTGTTATAATCAGCGAGCGATCGATCCAGAATACAACCGCATTACGTTTGTGCTTTTTGGAGTAACAACACCATCAGATTTAATTCAAGATTTAAACCGCACCCCCTTTAATATTGGTCAAGCCATAGAATTACACGGCTTTAATTTAGATGAAATTCAGCCATTAGTTAAGGGATTAGAAGTTAAAGTTGATAATGCTCAGGCAATTGTCAAAGAAATCTTAGTTTGGACAAATGGACAGCCGTTTTTGACACAAAAACTATGTCAGTTAATTGTGAATTTGAGTCAAGATAGGGTGAACGAAAGACTGACTATTCCCCCTGGAACTGAGGCATTTTGGGTGGAAAATATTGTCAGGTCACGCATCATCCATAAGTGGGAATTTCAAGACGAACCGGAGCATTTGCGGACAATTCGCGATCGCTTGTTAAGCAACGATAAAATTGCTGGACGGATATTAGGAATATGTCAGCGGATTTTAGTTGAAGAAGTACCAACTGATGACAGTCGAGAACAAATTGAACTTCTTTTATCAGGTTTAGTTATCAATGAGCAGGGATACCTAAAGATAAAAAACCCGATTTATCAAGCTGTGTTTAACTCAGAATGGATTGCCAAGCAATTGGACAATATGCGTCCTTACGCGCAAAGCTTTAAAGCTTGGATTGCCTCGAAACAGAAGGACGAGTCCCAGCTTTTGGTAGGTATAACGTTGCATCAAGCATTAATTTGGGCAAAAGATAAAAAACTTAGTGACTTAGATTATCGCTTTCTAGCTGCAAGTCAAGAACTCGCTAAAAGAAGAATTGAAAGCGATTTAGCGGCAGAAAAACGTGAGCGACAAATTGAAAGAGAAAAAGCACAATTTGCTCTGCAAGCGGCAAAGCAGGCAAATCAAATTCTGGTAGATGCACGAAAAACCGCACGAAGATATGCTAAAAAAATACGTTTGGGCAAAAGTTGGATTGGCAGCATTGCTCTGTTAATTGCCAGTTTGGTTATTCTTGTGCGTTTGACTGGAATACTACAGGGTATGGAGTTGACGATGCTGGATCGCTTTTTCCAAGCACGTCCCAAAGCAGAAATTGACCCTCGTATTACCATTATTGCGATTGATGAGCCAGCTTTTAAGCAAATGGGTGAGTTTCCTCTATCGGATGATGTGTTGGCTCAAGCAATCCAAAGATTAAAAAGCTACAAACCGTCATCAATCGGGCTGGATTTATATCGAGATTTCCCTGTAGAACCAGGTTATGAAAAATTAGTCAGTTTGTTTAAAACTACTCCGAATTTGATTGGCATTGAAAAGGCAGCAGGTAATCAAATTCCCCCACCCCCAGTTTTAGCTCAATTAGGTCAGGTGGGACTTGCCGATCAGGTTTTGGATGGAGATGGCAAGCTGCGTCGAGCCTTGCTTTCAGTTCGACTCGATAATGGGGAATTACGCTTAAATCTGGGCTTAAAATTAGCGCTACGCTATTTAGAAGCCCAAAAGATTACTCCCCAAACTGACCCCCTCAGCAAGCAAATGCAATTAGGGAAAGCGGTGATTTCTCCTTTTGCTGCTTGGGATGGTGGGTATGTCCGAGCTGATGCGGATGGCTATCAAATTTTACTCAACTTTCACGGTACTCAGGAACAGTTTCAGACGTTTTCGTTCGCAGATTTGTTGCAAAATAAGATACCAGAAGAGAAAGTGCGCGATCGCATAGTTCTGATTGGCTCAACGGCTGAGAGCGCTAACGACTTGTTTCAAACTCCCTACAGCAGTCGCATCTTTGACTCCCCAAAACGAATGGCAGGAGTGACAATTCACGCTAATATTACCAGCCAAATTTTGAGTGCAGCGCTGCATGGACGCCCGATGCTACGAGTCTGGTCTAAAGGTATTGAGTGCCTGTGGATTTTGCTTTGCTCCCTTGTCGGAGCGGCGTTAAGTTGGCAGATGAAGTCCCTGAAATCCCTAGTCATTATTATTATTATTGCCGCTTCTGGAGTATCGGTAATTGCTTACGTTACTTTTCTACATGGTTGGTGGATTCCTCTTGTACCCTCAACTATCGGGTTAGTGGTGAGTGCTATTATTTTGCCAATTATTACGATTAAGCACTTAGAAAAAATAAAACTTTGTCAGACTGTGCAGTTGCTAGTGGCTATTTCCAAAGAGCAACCAGCTGCCGGACAAATTGCTATTGAATATCTTAAGCAAGCAGAGAGCGAAGAAAATCAAATATATATTGAGCAGATAATATCAGATTCGTTTGAACATTTATATTATCCTTGAGGTCGAAGGGGTGTAGGAATGATACCCTGTATAGAACTGTCTTCTTGGTAACACTTTAACCTACCGCGAGAACCTGCACCAAAGGTATCTTTTGGTTTACCTTTACCTGGTGGGTCAAAACTCTCGGTCAAAATAATTTTTTCTGGTAAAAAGGTACTTCTGGTTTCTAATTCTGACTTAACCTGAGTAGATAAACCTAGACTTAGTAAGATTTGTAGAAAAACCAATAATGTAGTTGTTTTATCTGCGTGCTTCATTTATGTAAGTATTTTTTCTGAAACTCAACAGCTAAAATTATAATAAGAGTAACTGTAAAGTTAGATAAAGCACGAGTAAAGACTTAGGCAAGAAGTTATTTTTAATACTTAAAGATTTGATGAAGGTCTTTAAGTTCTATTATTTAGAGCAGCGGATTGAGGTTTTATGCAACGCCACTTCTTTTCGTAGTTGTTCCATAAGAGCGATCGCATTACTTATCGATTTTTTAGTAGTGGGCTTTCCCCAAGCGTTATGACGCGGTTGCGGTTCTGAGGATATTGCAACTTCTACATTGGGTAACGGCTGTACAACCAGCACCACCTCAACAGAAATATCTTTTAAATCAGTGGGTGTTTGGATTTGCAATATACCATCTGCCCCAATATGCGCTCGTAACTTCATCGTTTCCATATCAGTCTTTTTATTAACATTGCTGTTTTAATACGAACACCGAGGGGCTTCGTACCGTCAGACAGAGACGGGTAAAAAGACACTTTCCGAGCGTGTTCATGTTTGCTCAAATTGCGGCTACACCACCGATAGAGATGTGGCAGCCGCGCAGATAGTCTGTCAACGAGGACTTGCAGCCGTGGGATACACGGTCAAGATGCTTGGTGAGGGTAAATTCATTGGAATCCCCGCGACCCAAGAATCCCCTGACTTTTTGTTTAAATGAGCGCAAGCGAAATTTAAACAGTCAGGGGAGTGTCAACTTCCCATATAGCGATTAGCCATTTGCATGGCGTCAGCAATATCAACATCCCCATCGTTGTCAGCATCCAAGAAAGAATTCAGCACCGGATTCCCTCCCCCTAGTGGATTTTGAGCGTTTGCTCCAGATTTCAACACATTCAACACTACCGGAACTAGCATCGGTAGTAGTTGTTGAATCATATTTGCATCTAATCCAGTACGTTGGGCAACAGTTTCAGCTAGTTCTTGTTGCATCCCAGGTGAGAATAGGGAAGCAACGGCGTCATAGTTGGCAGAAGTACCACCAAATTCATTTACTACAGCTTCTGCTGCCTCATTACCATCTGTTTCTCGCTTTTGTTGTAAAGCAGAACGTACTTGTCCACCGACAATTGAGAAAACCGTCTGCATGGTGCCAGAATCTGCCCCAGTGCTATTACTCAGCTGCTGCACGGTGTTCATGATACTACCGATTTGTCCGATGTTGCCTTGTTGATTGGGATTGGCAACAGCACCAATAATTTGCTCGAAAAGTCCCATACCTTTTTTCTCCTTTTGTTTTGAGCGGATCAAATAGACATCGACGGAATTTTATTATGCGTTCCCCGAAACCCTTGATTAGACGTAGCATTGCTACGTCTCTACCCAGATGTCTAATGCAAATTTTTACATGTTGAGTGCAACTTTAGTTGGAAGTGTGATGAAATTAGCTTGATATTAAGACTGGCAAGTCGTTAGACATCACTTGCATAAAAGCTGCAAAAATCTTCATCTTTCCCCACCTACAACACCAAACGATTAAGATAAAAAGCATCATCTGCTTTACCCACTAATCTATGCCATCCATGCCTCTGTCGCGCATAGTAACGCTGATTGTCGGTCTCATCCTGATTTTAGGACTAAGCCTGTGGCTGATTGATTCGCTATCACGCCTTTATTGGCAGTTGTCTTATTCGCCGCTTTTGGGCAATTTGCTGTTGATGCTGCTGGTTGTTTTGATTGGAGCATTAATTGCCGCTTTTGTCTACTATGTGTTGGTAATTCAAAAAAGTGAGAAGCGATCGCAGCGCAAACGTCGTGTCACTGCGGCAGAAATTCCTGCCGTGAAATCTGAAGCGGCTTCTTCGACATTACAAGCTGTACGGCAACAAGTATCAATAATTCAAGATGAAGTGCAAAAGCAAGCTTTACTGAGTCGAACGCGTGAGATTGAGGCAAATTTAGCACGTCGCGAAATTCAAGTAGTCGTATTTGGCACAGGAAGTGCTGGTAAAACTTCTTTGGTAAATGGGGTGATGGGACGCATGGTGGGACGTGTCGATGCGCCGATGGGAACTACTCAGGTAGGGGAAACTTATTGTTTGCGGTTGAAGGGATTAGAACGTAAGATTTTAATTACGGATACACCGGGGATTTTAGAAGCGGGGGTAGCGGGAACCGAACGCGAACAGTTAGCGCGAGAACTGGCGACTGAAGCTGATTTGCTGCTGTTTGTGGTGGATAATGATTTACGGCGCTCTGAATATGAACCGTTGCGGACTTTGGCGGAAATTGGTAAGCGATCGCTTTTGGTGCTCAACAAAATCGATATGTATACTGAAGAAGATAAAGAAGCCATTCTCGCACGGTTGCGCCAACGAGTGCGGGGATTTATTGCCGCAACTGATGTTGTGGCGATCGCTGCTAATCCTGAAGCTGCACAATTAGAAAATGGCGAAATCTATCAGCCTGAAGCAGATATTTTACCATTATTGCGGCGAATGGCTGCAATATTGCGGGCAGAAGGTGAAGATTTAGTGGCAGATAATATTTTGCTGCAATCAATGCGATTGGGAGAAGAAGCCCGGAAGCTCATTGATGCTCAACGTCGCCGTCAAGCTGATAAAATAGTAGATCGGTTTCAGTGGATTGGTGCTGGTGTAGTTTCGGTAACACCTTTACCGATGGTGGATTTGCTGGCTACAGCCGCCGTAAACGCGCAAATGGTGGTGGAAATTGGTAAAATTTACGGCTGTGAGTTGAATATGGAGCGCGGACGAGAGTTAGCATTGTCTTTGGCGAAAACTCTTGCCAGTTTGGGTATTGTTAAGGGAGCAATTCAATTACTTTCAACTGCATTGCAACTGAATGTTGCTACATTTATTGTGGGTCGGGCAATTCAAGGTGTGACAGCGGCTTATTTAACTCGGATTGCTGGTAAGAGTTTTATTGAGTATTTCCGTCACGATCAAGATTGGGGTGATGGGGGGATGACGGAGGTAGTACAGCGACAGTTTCAAATTAACCGGCGTGATGAATTTGTGAAGGCTTTTATTCAACAGGCGATCGCACGAGTAGTCAAGCCGTTGCAAGATAAAGTTGACGCCGTGGAAGAAAAGGAACTGGAGACTGGAGATTAACGGTAATTATTTGAGGTACTTATTTTAACTAACTCGCGTAATTCCCCACGGCTCTACAGCCTGGGGATGTAAGCGAAGTAAAATATTATATTTGGGGTTGATTTTGAGATTTGATATACTCTTTCACAATCTCTAATGGCGCACCCCCAGCAGAAATAACACAGTAGGCATCCGTCCAAAAACTAGGGTCTTCTTTTTTGCAGTAAAACTGTTTTAGATAATCCTCAAATTCCTTTCTAACTATACGGCTTGATGCTGATTTGAGAGAACTAATCAACTGCGAAGTATTGTTATCTGGGTGTGCGTCCACTAATAAATGCACATGGTTCTCTTCACCATTTAACTCCAATAATTCACATTTTCTTTTTTCGCAAACACGACTAAATACTTCCTGTAATTTAGTAAGTATTGCTTGATTGATGACATTTTTTCTATATTTAGTCACAAAAAATATGTGAAACTGAATCTTGAAAACGGCATGAGCGCCTTTTCTTAGCTGAGTTTTCATGTTGACAACTGAAATATACGATGCTAGTATATCATAAGTCAAGCAACTCAACGGGTGGTGAAACAGTCATGGCGTTACGTAGAGCAACTTTTAGGCTATATCCAAGTGATAAGGTGAATGCAGAATTGCATTATCATCGGAAGCTGCACAAAGACCTCTACAACGCCGCAGTGTCCAATAGAATTACTTATTACAAAAAGTTTGGTAAATCGGTTTCTTACTTTGAACAGCAGAATTGTTTGCCTGATTTCAAGGAAGTTTGGACAGAATACAAAATAATTAACTCTCAAGCATTACAAGCAACTTTGAAGCGAGTTGACTTTGCTTTTCAACGGTTCTTCAAAGGGCTAGGGAACTACCCGAAGTTCAAGTCAATCAGGCATTATTCCGGTTGGAGTTATCCAAGCTTTACTGGTTGGAAAGCACATAGTACTGGAAATAATGG
Source organism: Nostocales cyanobacterium PMM_0069 (assembly GCA_949127635.1). GTDB lineage: Bacteria > Cyanobacteriota > Cyanobacteriia > Cyanobacteriales > Nostocaceae > Hassallia. The sequence goes on from CASBQA010000185.1 coordinate 26,337, forward strand.
TTATCTCGAATTAGCTAAAATTGGTCAAATTCAGATGCGAGGTAAAGCTAGACTTTGGGGACATCCTAAAGCTATGGATATCGTTTACCGTAATGGCAAATGGTATGCCTCTATCATCTTAGAAATTGATGAGACTTTACTTAAAAATAGCCGCATAACCGATACCGGAACTATTGCAATTGATTTAGGGTGTAATGATGCTATTGCTTGGACTAATGGCGAGAAAAATGGATTAGTACCAGCACCCCGATTTTTCAGAAAGGCTGAACAAAAAAACAAGCGATGGGGTAAATCCAAACGTCGTAAACGTTCACCTAATCACAAGAAAAAGATAAAAGCTTCTAGACGGTGGAAAGCAGCACAGAAACAGATTAGCAAGTTAAATAAAAAAGTTGCTAATCAACGTCAAAACTGGGTACACCATGAGACTACACGGATTGTAAGCGGTAATAGCACGGTAGTCACAGAAGAATTAGAAGTCAAAAAAATGAGTGCTAAAGCCAAAAAAGGCAAACGCAAGAAACAGAAAGCCGGCTTAAATAAGTCAATTCTTGATGTTGGCATGGGAATGATTAAAAGTTCCTTAAAAGCCAAATTAAATGATGTTGCTGGGTTGTTTGTTGAAGTTCCTACTCGTAAAGTTAAACCATCACAAACATGCTCGAAATGTAGACATCAAGAGAAAAAAGAACTTAGTGAACGCCAACATATTTGTAAAAACTGCGGATATTCCCAACAACGCGATATTGCATCCGCAGAAGTTATGCTTCTTTGGCACTCAACAAATCTACAGGGGTTAGGAACTAACCTCTCAGACGTAGATGATTCTAGCTCTACTTCGGACACTCGTAAACAAAAGTCTGCGGGAAGCATGAAGCAACTAGGTCAAGCGAAACGTCGAAAATCTCAAGAAAGTATAGCCATTGATAAACTGGGGAATGTAGAAACCCCAAGTTCAGGCGAAGCCAACTTGGGGTAGTTCATACTAAAACTATAGTGCGATCGCACGAGTTCGATTACAAGTAGAAAGTTATGACATCCGATCTTCCCGTCAGCGAGGCTGAACGTCAGCTACAACAACTCATCTCTCAAGTTATCCAATCTCACAAGCCTGTTCTCATCAGAGGTGAACATAATAATGCCATCCTCCTTGCAGAAGAAGATTGGTTTGCGATTCAGGAAACTCTATACTTACTATCTGTCCCTGGAATGCGAGAATCTATCAAGACAGGTTTAGCAACTCCTATTCAAGAATGCGATAACAAATTGGACTGGTGATACCATTTCAGTTTATGAATTGGAACCTGGTTTACACAAAGCAAGCTCAAAAAGACGCAAAGAAGTTAGCTGCCAGCAATTTAAAAGGTAAAGCCGAGGAATTACTCGAAATACTTAAAGAAAATCCTTTTCAAAATCCTCCACCGTATGAAAAGCTAGTTGGTGATTTATCAGGTGCCTATTCTCGACGGATAAATATTCAGCACCGCTTGGTATATGAAGTTATTGAATCTGAGCAAACAGTTAAAGTTATTCGGATGTGGACGCACTATGAATAGCTTTGAGCCGAAAGCACGAGTAGTCAAGCCGTTGCAAGATAAAGTTGACGCCGTGGAAGATAAGGAACTGGAGACTGGAGAGTGACTTAAAAACTCGTAGTGAGCAGTAAACTGCTCAATTAAGCTTTCAACGCTTACTACGAATTTCACCGCTATTTTCTCGCAACATTATCCAATTTGGCGCGGATATCTGACCAAGCGGCATATGCTAAACTTGGTAAAACTATGTGAGCTGCACCAACTCGCTCAACTGGTCCGAGTCCGATAGCCCACATCTTAGCTGCTAAAGCTGCTTCAACACCTGCTGCTGCATCTTCGACAACTACACATTGCGCTGGTTGAAGTCCTAATTGTTGTGCAGCGAAGATAAATAAATCGGGTGCTGGTTTGGGTTTTTCGACACTGTAACCGTCAGCGATCGCATCTATTTTACTGGCAATTCCCAATCGTTCGATAACTGGTCGAGCATTTTTACTCGCAGAACCTAAAGCTATTTTAATTCCCGCTTGTCGCAGTTCATCCAAAAAAGGCAGCGCTCCCGGCAATAAATCCGCTGAGGAGATGTTTTCAATGGATTCTACATAGTAGCGGTTCTTGCGCTCCATCATGTCCTCTATTTCGGCTTCTGAATACTTTTTATGATTTCCGATTATCAGCAGCAACGATTCGCGACGCGACACACCCCGCAAAAATTCGTTAGCTTCGCGGGTAAAGGGTAAACCTTCTTCATCTGCCAATTTCTGCCAAGCTAAATAGTGAAATTCTGCCGTATCCGTCAGCACACCATCTAAGTCAAAGATGAATCCCCGGATGTCGAGGGAGGATGAGGGAGTGGGGGAGAGGGGGGG
>CASBQA010000186.1 GCA_949127635.1 Nostocales cyanobacterium PMM_0069
ACGATATTTTTATTAGACGAAGAAAAACAAGAACTTTGGTCAATTCTGGCAGAAGGAGAAGGCGATCGCTCTCTAGAAATTCGCATTCCAGCTAATAAAGGGATTGCAGGTGAAGTCGCTATGTATAAAAGAGTGATTAATATCCCCTATGATTTTTATCAAGATCCGCGATCGGTAATTGCCAAAGAACAAGAAAAAAAAACCGGCTACCGCACTTACACAATGTTAGCTCTGCCTTTATTAAATGAACAAGGGCGATTAGTTGCAGTAGTACAATTACTGAATAAACTACTATCTCCTGATAATCCAGATGCCTCTATTTCTGAGCGAATTGATATTAGAGGCTTTACCAGCGCTGACGAACAATTATTTCAAGAATTTGCACCTTCAATTCGCCTAATTTTAGAATCATCACGCTCTTTTTATATCGCAACCCAAAAACAAAGAGCAGCAGCAGCGTTGATGAAAGCGATTAAGTCTCTTTCTCAAAGCAATCTTGACTTAGAAGACACTCTAAAACGAGTGATGGACGAAGCGAAGGAACTAATGAACGCCGATCGCAGTACTCTATGGTTAATAGACCGCGATCGTCATCAATTGTGGACGAAAATTACTCAAGATGATAATTCTACCAAAGAGTTGCGAATCCCAATCGGTAAAGGCTTTGCTGGCAAAGTAGCAGAATCTGGGAAAACGATAAATATCATGTTTGATTTATATGACCATCCTGACTCTGATACAGCCAAAGACATGGACAAGCAAAATGGCTATCGCACATGTAGTTTACTTTGTATGCCAGTATTTAACACCGATCAAGAATTAATTGGTGTTACTCAGCTAGTGAATAAAAAGAAATCAGGGGATTTTCCACCTTATAATCCAGCTTATTCGCCGAAACCACCTGAATGCTTCCAAGCTAGTTTTGACAGAAACGATGAACAGTTTATGGAAGCTTTTAATATTCAAGCAGGAGTCGCATTGCAAAATGCTCAGTTGTTTGCCACTGTTAAACAACAAGAACAAATGCAGCGTGACATTTTACGCAGTCTTTCTAATGGTGTAGTTTCTACTGATAAAGCTGGGTTAATTATTGCTGTCAATGAAAGTGCAAAACGCTTGTTAGGGCTGGATGTAGATGACCGTTTAGAAGGTAAATTAATTACTGATGTCATCCGCATCAAAGAAGGCGATTTTAGTAAGTGGTGTAATGATGCTTTAAATGCAGCTAACCTCAAATGCAGTCAGCAATATTATCCCGATCGCACGCTCATTGCCGATCAAATAAAACCACGCAGTATTAATTTATCAATAAATACAATTGCTGATGCTAGCGATAATCAGCAAGTGTGTGGGGCATTAATTGTCATGGAAGATATCAGCGATGAAAAACGCCTCAAGAGTACAATGTACCGCTACATGACTCAGGAATTAGCAGAAGAATTGCTGAAGTTGGATGACGCTAAATTAGGAGGCGATCGCAAAGAAGTTTCGATTTTGTTTTCTGATATTCGCGGCTACACCACTTTAACTGAAAATCTGGAAGCCGAAGAAGTGGTAAGTATGCTCAATGAATATTTTGAATCGATGGTAGAGGCGATTTTCAAACATAAAGGCACTCTTGATAAATATATCGGCGATGCAATTATGGCGGTGTTTGGTTCCCCCTTACCCTTAGAAGAACACGCTTGGATGGCGGTGCAGACATCTTTAGAAATGCGCGATCGCTTAAAAGACTTTAATGTCCTTCGTTATGCAGCTAGTAAGCCGAGAATCAAGATTGGTATTGGCATCAATTCGGATATTGTAATTAGTGGTAATATTGGTTCTAGTAAGCGGATGGAATTTACAGCGATCGGTGACGGTGTTAACCTTGGTTCTCGATTAGAAAGTGTTAGCAAATATTATGGTTGCGATATTATTCTTAGTGATAACACTTTTAAACCATGTCAAGATAAAGTCTGGGCTAGGGAACTAGATTACATTCGTGTTAAAGGTAGAAATGAGCCAGTTGCAATTTATGAATTAATCGGTTTACGTTCTGATTCTCTTAAGAGCGAAAAACTACAAGTAATTGATTATTATCATAAAGGACGAGAGTATTATTTAAATCGCGACTTTAAAAAAGCTAAAGCTGAGTTTTCTCAAGTTTTGCAAGTTGACAAACTTGATCAAGCTGCTGCATTGCATGTACGGCGTTGTCAGCACTGGTTGCACCAACCTCCATCTGATGCAGATTGGGATGAAGGCGTCTGGACTTTTAAGGATAAGTAACTTGTACTCGCTTAGTACACGTCACCGCAAAAAAGGGTCGGAAATCATGCCGCATTGTTGGAATTAGCAATTTCACATAGGTTGTTTTATTAATTGCTAAAATAATGTCAGCACACCAACCGTTTGACTATTATTTAGTTCCTCAATATCATCGTAATGGTTTCGTAAAATTGCCTCGATATCTGCTGTTTTACAGTTTCCTCGACGAATCCAGATAATCTTGGGTGGAAAACCGCGCAGTAAAGACAAATCGCTAAAGTCTGCATCTTTGGTGACAATTAAAAACCCTTCCCTTTTTGCATATTCCCAAACTTCAGTATCCCGAAGGCATTCAAGTACCAAAGTATACACATGGCTGGAATCAGGATACAAGTCATGCAGAAGATTAACGAGGCTTGGTGACAAATTGTGATCGAAGAGCAACTTCATGCTTTTATAATCAATGATGCTTTTTCTCGATCAGCTGCATAGCTAAGACAAGCTCGAATGTCATCTTCGGTCAAATAGGGGAAATCCTCAAGAATTTCTTGGTGAGACATTCCTGCTGCGAGGTACTCCAACACGTCGTAAACTGTGATTCTCATTCCTCGAATACAAGGTTTACCACCACGCTTACCTGGTTCGATGCTGATAATGTCTCGATAGCTCATAGCTGAAAATTCCACATAGGTTAGGCAGCAATCATAATTCTAGTTTACTGCTCAGGCATAAAAAGATAGCCAAACCATAGCGACCCTTTTTTGCGGTGACGTGTACTTAGATTTGAGCGCTGAAGCGCTCACTACGAGTTAAAACTAAGGATGATGGAAAAATCCAGATTCGCTACCAATCGTGGCTGTAAAATTGCAACCTTCCATAACTGAGAAATTGTCCGTGTGATTTTTCACCTGCTGGAAAAGCCGTGACTCCAAATAGATAAACACCAATAATTGTTGGATTCTGCACTGGTTTCAAACCTATTGTAATGGTTTTACCTGGAGAAACTGGGGGGTTAAATGTTAGCGAGATTGTCTTTTTATCTCTGCTAATATCTGTCAGTTGTAACTTCTGTCCTTCCTTAGAACGCGTACCCTCAAAGGCGTAAGTTTTTTTGAGTTCAAACTCAATATCATCTACTCCCTCATGCTGGTTAATAGTTATTTTTTGTAAAGGTTCGCCAGCATTATCTGGCAAGTTGACTGTAAAATAGTATGTCGCGCCTGACACATAAATGTCGTTATATGTAGTCCCTGTATACGTCAGGCGCGGTGGTTGGGCAAAATATACTGTGCCATCTTGTAACACAATTGCTTGAGTCACGCGATCGCTATATCCGCCAATTCCGATTGTGCAAGCAATTGCGCTGCTAAATAAAATTACTATATGTGTTGCTTTATTCACACAAAACACGCTTCAAAATGGTTTATTAAGCTAATCAGGATTTAAATTGTACCTAGCTCGTTGCAGCTCACTTCCTTTTAAAGAAGTTAGTTTATATTATAGCGATTCCCACATTCATGAGGTACAGAATATTGAATTAACCGCTTCGGAAGACAGATAAACGCCGATGGACGCAGATAAATTTGTACCTCAGCAGACTAGGAAACGCTATAGACATCGACCGAATTTAAATATGCCTTATTCAGAACCCTTGTAGAGAGACGTAGCAGTGCTACGTCTCTACATTTTTTTTTACACCTATGTCTATTGCTATATAACCATCAAATAGCAACAATTATTTTCATTTATTAGGTTTTGTAAACTTAGGTGAAGTTTCTCAGAAAATAAGCAAAAAAAGTAACAAATATATTGTTAAAGATAATTGAGATTGCTTGTCAAAGTAACTATTTAGGCGACAAACTAGAAATTAAATACAGGCAATTATTTTTTTTATGAATGCTATTTCTAACGTTGAATTCAAGCGCCCGATTTGGCAAACTGCTGTCATCTTGACTTTGGGCTTCTGGCTCAGTGCTAGTCTAATTTTAGATTGGGTAATTATGCCTAGTCTTTATTTTTCCGGCATGATGACTCAAGCTGGTTTTGCCACAGCAGGCTATGCAATCTTCTGGAATTTTAATCGCATTGAATTATTGTCTGCTGGCATCATATTGACTGGTATTTTGGCTATGAACAAAACTCATAGCTGGCGTGCTGGTACTATAGTTTTAGCAGTATTGTTACTAGCTGTATCTTTGGTTGATACTTATTTCTTAACTCCACAAATGTCTGCAATTGGAGTTCAACTGAATTTGTTTGAAACAGCTACTACAATTCCAGCGGGAATGAATTTGTTACACGGTGGTTACTGGGTGTTGGAAAGCGTGAAGTTATTGGCTGCGGGTACACTTTTAAGTCGCTGTTGGCAAGAAGTTTAATTGCAAGTAAGCGCGATAAGAGTGAAGTACAGCATTAAAACCTCACCCCCAACCCCTCTCCTTACTCTGCGTAGAGGGGAGATAAAGCACAGCTTTATCGGGGTGAGGTAATTGCTGTACCTCAGTTGCTTAGGAAACGCTATAGGCAATTGTTTTATTCAGAATCTGGGGATGCTTCATTATTGGGTAACAACAGACGTAGAGCCAGTATCCCAAATCCCACAGCAGCGATCGCTTTTAATATACGTGTCGGTAATAATTCTGCCACAGTTCCCCCCGCCAGCGCTCCTAACAAGCTAGTCAGCAGCAACGCACCGGCTGTTCCGAAGAACACTGCACGCTTCGATTGACAACGACCTGAAAGAGCGATCGCCGCTAACTGACTTTTATCACCTAATTCTGATAAAAAAACTGTAATAAAACTTAACCCTAAAAGATGCCAATCCATTAATTTTATCCTTTCTTAATTGTTCGACTAACCAATAACCAATAACTAATAACCAATAACCACATCCCAAAACAGCATTATGGAAATCAGCAACAACATCACCCCAGCGGCTTTTTCCACAGTTTTCGCAGAAAGTCGGCTGGCTATCCAACTACCCAAGAGTACACCTAATAAACTTGTGGTAATCAAAGCAGCCGCAGACCCTATAAATACCACCCACGGAGAATGGGATTGAGCACTCATCAATAAAGTTGATAGCTGTGTTTTATCGCCAATTTCCGCGAGAAATATTGTGAGAAACGTAGTGCCAAAGGTTACTAGGGCTGACTCTGGCTTTTCAGCACAATCAGCATCCACAGGCTTAACTGGCTCAGTAATGAGATTTATTGAGTCGCATTCCAGACCATTTATTAGTTCTGTCTCGCTTTCAATTGGAGATATGGCAGAAAGGCTCAAAGGCTCATCAAGTTTCACAAGCAGTAGTCCTATGCGGAGGGATTTTCATATTCTTCTCATTTTGTCAGATTATCGTCATAAATTGCAACAGTGTAAGTTATTGGGCATTGGTAATTTCATGATGGGTAAAGGGTAAAGG
>CASBQA010000187.1 GCA_949127635.1 Nostocales cyanobacterium PMM_0069
ATTTTATCACCTTTGGGATTTGGTGTAATGGCTTTTTTGGTAGCACAATTGAATGGCGAGGACAACGAATGAAGTTAACTAAAAATGGAAAGCTGGTAGCGATCGCACTGACGACACAAGAAGTTGTGCCAAGTTGATTAGTTAAAAGGTGTAATTGCAACCGCTTTTATTTTATCCGCGTTTATCCGCGTGTATCTGCGGTTATAATTTTCGGTTTTTAACCGCAGATGAACGCAGATGAACGCGGATATTTATACATTATGTTTGGCAAAGAGAAATGCTGTAACTTCTTCCAATACTTTCAATGCTCGCAGGGAACCTCTAATTAAGCGAGTTGCGGCAATAGGTTGACGAATCATGCTGATAGCTAAAGGCAAAGGTTGAAGCGAACCATCAGAATTGATTGCTGATGTTAAATCAGGTATATCGTGCTGGGAGTCATCGCTGACGACTCGCAGCATTGCCACTTCTACACCTGCTTGCTGAAAAAATTCTAGAGTAGCAAAGCCTTCCATGTCAACAACATCAGCCCCGGATATTTCGCTCAAATGCAGTTTTTCTTTAGCCGAACAAACTACGCGATCGCTTGTTAACCCTTTCACCAAAGAAACCTTATCTTGAAGATGCGTGTAAAGTTCTGCTGTCAAAGATCGTGAACACTGTTGCACCTTCGTTTCATATATACATTCAGAATACAATACAATATCACCGACTTGAAAGCGATCGCGCAAGCTGCCACATAAACCCATCATCAGAACTTTTGTTTGAGGATTCCACAATTTATCTTGACAAGTTTGCAAATATCTGATTACAGCCAGACCACCTACAGGAATCGGTATTACATTTTGTTTCGAGTTTAAACCGCGACACACAGCCTTATACTCTGATCCTTGAGGAACGACAATAATCGGCATTGTTGATTGATAAAACATAAGTAATTTTCATTGTCAGGCTGTTGTTTTATTGATGTTTGTCGCATATTCATCCGTGACTGACAAACCAATTCCTTCAATAATTACTTGGCGGAGGGTTTCTTGTCCGCCGAAACGCTTGACAGCATTTAATATCTCGATACCAGCTAATTGTCCTTCTGCATCATAATCAGCTGCGATTCCTTCAGCTAAATGTTGCGTTGTTACAGTTGTTTCGCGGAACGTGATACTGAGAGCATCAACTTCGGCATCATAGCTAATTTTCATAGGAATATCTCTTTTTAGAAGTAATAAGTGTAAACGGTTATAACTACAATTTGTGTGGCTTTTTCCATGAATATCGGGCGGATTCGTTTTGTAGCATAAACCTTACCATTCCATTCTTGAGCGAAAGGAAAGTCTTTGTGGCATTGTAGACGATTTTCTTCAGCTTCTTCCCAGGAACTACTGCGGATGGCTTCTTCTACTTCAGCTATTGTGAAACCGCGTTTTGTCACATAACCCAAAGCGTGTTGGGAAAATCTGATGGGCTTTACTCCTGTATTATCTCCTGTTGGACGGTCTACCATTTCTTTCAAGATGATATTTTGACGCTGTTATTCTACAATTAACTGCGATCGCCGTGCTTACTACGGTAAGAAAGTATTTTTTGTGCTTAGTACGGCTTAAAGGATTCGCATTCCTGTGGTGATTAATGTACGATCACTAATAATTCGCCTGCATGATGATTTTGCCAGATGAAGCCTAATAACTCAAAATCCGCACGAGAGCGCTTTAATATCTCCAAGTTAGCGATTCAATTTTCGTGGCTGACGCTTTCGTTTTGGATTGCAGTGACGGTAGCTGGATTATTGGCTTTCAGTTCTCTTAAATATGCTTTGTTTCCTGATGTTACCTTTCCCGTGGTTGTGGTGAATGCTTCGGCACAGCTAACTACGGCTTTGGATACGGAAGCAAAATTAACTCAACCTCTGGAAATGCGTTTACGTGAGCTTCCCGGACTTGATGATGTGCGCTCTTCGTCGTATCCTGGTCAAAGTGTGGTCAGTCTGTCTTTTGCTGTTGGTACGAATTTGGAAAAATCGACTCGCGAAGTCGAAACTAGACTCAAACAAGTAAGTTTGACTGAGGGCGCAAGCTATAAGATTATACCTTTAAATTTGAATGAGTCGGCGGCAATTAGTTATGCGGTTGAAAGTGACTCGCTCAATTTAACGGATTTAACTAAACTGACTAAAGAGCAGATTGTGAATGCGATCGCTCTCATTCCAGGAGTCCTAAAAGTCTCTTTATTAGGCGCACCTGTTGATGTTATTTCAGAAGCATCAATACCGACAGAGGGAGCGACATTAGTTAGATTTAATGGTAAGGATGCTTTAGCGCTTCAAGTCATCAAACGCGGTGATGCCAACACTTTAGAAGTTGTCAGTCGGGTAGAAAAAGAAGTTAAAAGACTGCAATCAACTCTCAAAGATGTCAAACTTACCTTAGCAACGACCCAAGCAGAGTATATCCGCAACGCTACGCAATCTACAATAGATGCGTTAATTGAAGCGATCGCTCTTTCGGTAGTTGTCATATTCCCCTTTTTATGGAACTGGCAAGCTACCCTAATTTCTGCGTTAGCGATTCCCGTCTCGATGTTGGGTACGTTTATCGTCATGGCTATATTCGGCTTCAATTTAGAGACGTTTACGCTGCTTGCTTTAGCTTTGGTGATTGGTAGTATAGTTGATGATGCGATCGTTGATGTAGAAAACATCATGCGACACATCCAAGAAGGCGAAAGTCCTCGTCAAGCAGCACTTTTAGCTACAAATGAAATTGGTTTGACAGTCACTGCTGCCACTTTCACAGCTGTAGCAGTTTTTCTCCCCATCGGTTTGATGGGTGGTACAATAGGTCAATTTTTCAAACCTTTTGGAATCACTGTTTCCGCAGCAATGCTGACTTCTTTGCTAGTAGCACGTACTTTATCACCAGTTCTCGCTCTTTACTGGCTAAAACCCACATCTTCACGTCCCCCTCGGCAAACAACCAACATCGGCGCAGGCTTTAACCGATTATACCGCGATTTACTCAGCTGGTCTTTAAACCACCGGCGCATAGTTATGGGTTTAGCTGTACTCAGTTTCATTGCCGGGATTGCATTGATTCCGTTAATTCCCAAAGGATTTATTCCCAAACTAGATCGTGGCGAGTTTAATATTGTTTATAACGCTCCTTTGCCGAATATATCAGAATTAGAGAAGCAAGGAAACGCACTATTAGGAAGCTTTTTAGGTGGAGAACAATCTCCAGTTTTTGATTCGCGATCGCCTATTTACAATCCTTTAAATGATTCTCTCGAAGTTGCCAAGAAATTGGAAGAGGTAGTCAGAAAATCCCCAGCAGTGGAAACAGTATTTACTACCGTCGGTTCTCGTGGAGGTGAGCCGAATAAAGGTACACTTTATGTCAAACTAAAAGATAAGCGTACAATCACAACTTTAGAATTGCAAGAGCAGTTCCGTACCTCTTTGCCAAATCTTGTCGGTGTCACTACCAGCGTGGAAGATATTCCATTTGTCGATAGCGGTGGACAAAAACCGCTACAAGTTGCCTTACAAGGTAATGACTTGAAAGCTTTGAATAAAGCCGCAAAAGCGATTAAAGATAAGTTAGTGAAAATACCAGGTTTCGCTGATGTGACAGTAACAGGTGAAACAAACCCCCAAGATACAATCTTTCAAATTGAGCATTTGAATAATCAGCGGGTAACTTATATTAGTGCGAATTTGGGTAAAGTTTTATCTTTGGGTGATGCAACCGATAAATTGGTAGCGATCGCTAAAGGTGTAATTCCTCCAGGTGTTACCTTAAACTTGGGAGGAGATTCTGCCAGCCTTAACACAGTTATTAGTAGTTTCGGCACGACTTTAGGAATGTCAGCATTCTGCATTATCGCGGTATTGATTTGGCTGTTTAAAGGCTGGGTTGATCCGTTGGTTATTGGCGTTTCTTTGCCTTTAGCAATTGTGGGTGCTTTATTAGCCTTACTGATAACTAAAAGCGATTTTGGGATGATTTCCCTAATCGGCTTTGTCTTTTTACTGGGAATCAGCAATAAAAATGCCATTCTGATTGTAGATTATATTAACCAACTGCGCGAAACAGGTTTAGATCGCACAGCCGCAATCCTCAAAGCAGGACCTGTGCGCTTGCGACCAATTATGATGACCACTGCGGCAACCATTTTAGGAATGGTACCAATCGCGTTAGGATTAGGAGCAGGATCAGAATTGCGATCGCCAATGGCTGTTGCGATCGCTGGTGGGTTAATTAGTTCAACAATATTAAGTTTGATTGTTGTGCCAGTACTTTACACGCTGATGGATGATTTATTTCCCCGCAAAAAATCTTACCTCACGCAAAGGCGCTAAGGCGCAAAGAAGAAGAATATAAGTAATTGAACTATCCGCGTTCATCTGCGTTCATCTGCGGTTAAAAATGCAAAATCTAAAATCCCAAAGTGTTTTTGTTACAGGTGGTACGGGTTTTATCGGCGCCAATTTGGTGCGGTTGTTGCTACAAGAAGGATACTCAGTCAAAGCGTTGGTGCGTCCTCACAGCAATCTGGGAAATCTTCAAGGACTGAATGTAGAAATTGTCAAAGGTGATTTAAACGACTTGAATTTATGGCAGCAAATGCAAGGTTGCCAGTATCTTTTTCATGTCGCTGCTCATTATTCACTTTGGCAAAAAGATAAAGAAGCACTATATCATAATAATGTATTAGGGACGCGCAACATTTTAGCCGCAGCCCAAAAAGCAGGTATTGAACGTACAGTTTATACTAGTTCCGTCGCAGCCATCGGTGCGGGTAAATTTGATCGAGTTGTTGATGAAACTTATCAAAGTCCTGTAGAGGAACTTGTTGGAGATTATAAGAAGTCTAAATTTCTAGCTGAACAAGAAGCGATACAAGCCGCTAATAGAGGTCAGGAGGTGGTTATAGTTAATCCTAGCAGTCCCATTGGACCATTAGATATTAAACCAACGCCAACAGGAGATATTATCCTGCGGTTTTTACGGCGCCAAATGCCAGCATATTTAAATACAGGTTTAAATTTTATCGA
>CASBQA010000188.1 GCA_949127635.1 Nostocales cyanobacterium PMM_0069
GAATTGAACAATAATAACAAGCTTCTAACAACGCTTTAGTTAACGCGATGTGAGTATTCGGGTAATTTTCTGCCCAATCTTCACGCACACCGAGAACTTTACCAGGATGTCCAAACCAAACTTCTAAGTCGGTAGCGATGGTAAAGCCAACTTGTTCGACAGCAGCGCGATAATTCCAAGGTTCACCCACGCAGTAACCATCGATACTCCCAGCTTTCAAGTCTGCGACCATCTGCGCCGGCGGAATAGTCTTCATATCCACGTCTAAATCCGGATCAATTCCCCCAGCCGCTAACCAGTAGCGCAGTAGCAAATTATGCATTGATGCGGGATGCACTACGCCCATTGTGTGCCGTAAGTTGCGGGTGCGAAGCAGATATTTTTTGAAGTCTGATAAGCTTTGCACACCTTCTTCATAGAAGCGTCTCGCTAAGGTGATGGCGTTACCGTTGCGGGTCATCGTGAGGGCAGTAACCACAGGTAAAGGTTGGTTGTTATGTCCTCCTAAGGTTAACCACATCGGCATTCCTGAGGGCATTTGCGCCGCATCTAAATAACCGCCGGTCATGCCATCAACAATACCACGCCAGCTACTTTCCCGCACGAGGGTAACTTCATCTAAACCATGTTTGGCAAAAAAGCCTTTTTCAAGTGCGATCGCTAAAGGAGCGCAAGCAGTCAGGGGTAAAAAGCCAATTTCTAGGTTAACTTTTTCTAAGCCATGACGGGCAATATCAGCAGTTTTCCGCGCTCTAATTTTCTTGATGCGCTTTTGCTGGTTGAGGAAGTAAATCATCTCACTTCGCAAGCTGTAGTAACTCGGATGTTCAACTACTTCCATGCGCTTGCGGGGTCTGGGAATATCGACTTCTAAAATGTCACCAATTTTCGATTCGGGTCCATTAGTCAACATGACAATTCTATCAGACAACAGCACCGCCTCATCCACATCGTGTGTCACCATCACGGCGGTAACTTGATTTTCTTGACAAATTTGCATCAATTGTTCTTGCAAATTGCCCCGTGTGAGTGCATCCAATGCACCAAATGGCTCATCTAGCAATAGTAACTTAGGACGAATCGCCAAAGCGCGAGCGATCGCTACCCGTTGCTTTTGTCCACCAGATAACATACTAGGTTGTTTATCTGCGTGGGGACGCAAACCCACCATATCAATATGTTTGTCAATAATTGCTTTGCGATCGCCTGCGCTTATTCCCTTCATCACCGAGTCTACAGCCAGGGTAATATTTTCTCTCACAGTTCGCCAAGGTAACAGCGAATAATTTTGAAACACCACCATTCTATCTGGACCTGGTTTAGTGATTCTTTGTCCTTCCAAAGTCACAACACCTTCAGTTGGCAAATCCAGACCGGCAATCATATTTAACAAAGTCGATTTTCCGCAACCGGAGTGACCAATTAGAGAAACAAATTCTCCTTTTTTAATCTCCAGATTAATACCTTTGAGGGCGATATATTGACCACCGCCGGTTAATGGAAAAACTTTATCAATTTGGTCAACAGCAACAAAGACAGACATAGTTGTTAATGGATATTTGTTAGTTGATGGTCGATGGTTGTTAGAGACGCGAGGAACATCGCGTCTGTACAATGGTTGTTAGAGACGCGAGGAACATCGCGTCTGTACAATGGTTGTTGATGATTAACTACTTATTTCTGTTCTGCGGGAAGAATCTTGTTTTGAAGCCAGCCCATGAGCTTATCTAGTATCAGACCGACGACACCGATGTAAACTAGAGCCAAAATAACTTCGCTGACATCGTTATTTTGATAAGCATTCCAGATGAAAAAGCCAATCCCAACAATACCGGACATAACAATTTCTGCGGCAATAATCGCCAACCAAGCCAAACCGATCGCTATTCTTAATCCGGTGAAAATGTAAGGTAAAGCCGACGGAATCAGTATGTTTATAAAATATTCTTTGCGGCTAAGTTGCAGAACTTTGGCAACATTGTTGTAATCTTGAGGAATTTGAGTGACACCGACAGCAGTGTTAATTAAAATGGGCCAAATTGCGGTGATGAAAATTACGAATAAAGCAGCAGGTTCGTTTTGTCGCAAAGCTGCTAACGAAATCGGCACCCAAGCCAAAGGAGGTACAGTCCGCAGTAGTTGAAAGATCGGATCTAAAGCTTTGGACATTGTTTGATTAGTACCGATCAAAACGCCCAAGCCTATACCGACAATTGCCGCTAAAGTATAGCTGATCGCAACTCTTCTCAGGCTAGCTAAAATCTGCCAAAACAAGCCCTTATCTATCCCACCGTTGTCATAAAAGGGCCAAAATATCAATATCCAAGTATCTTGGACAACCTGTATCGGTCCCGGTAAAGTTGCCCCAGGAATGAAAGCAAATAATTGCCAAAGAATTAAAAAGATAGCGATCGCAATACTCGGAGGTATCAGGTCAGGAAGTTGTTTTTTCAACCGAGATATAAAGCTATTATCTAACCTAGCGCTAGCAGGACGTTTTTGAGCAATTGTCATTGTCTGTATTCTCCTCTTAATTTCTTTCTTTCTTCTAGTCCGCGCAGGCGGACTTTGTTTGTATAGCCGCGACTTCTTTCTTCTTTCTTCTAGTCCGCGCAGGCGGACTTCGTTTGTGTAGCCGCGACTTCAGTCGTCCGGGCTATTATTTACTTCTTAATCTTCAAACTCTTGAGATATTCCTCTGGCTTCTCCGGGTCAAACTTAATCCCATCAAAAAATTCTTCCACCCCACGCGAAGTACTTGTAGGAATATCAGCAGCCGCAATTCCAGCTTCTTTCGCAGCTTCTTTCCAAATATCTTCGCGGTTGACTTTATCGACTAATGCTTTAGCTGTAGTCAAGTATTCTTTTGGCAAAAATCCCCAGCGAACATTTTCAATTAAAAACCACAAATCATGACTCTTGTAAGGATAAGAAACACTACCTCTTCCATCTTTCCAGTAATAAGCCGCCATTGATTTATCATCAATTTTGCGACCATCACCCATGTCATACTTACCTTGAAATGGTTCGATCAAAATTTCCGCAGGCAGATTAAAATAATTTCTGCTACCGAGAATTTGAGCCGCTTCTTTCCGGTTATCAAAATTATCTAACCATTGTTGAGCCGCCATAATTCCTTTTAAAAGCGCTTTGGTTGCCTTGGGATTTTTGTCAACCCACTCACCTTTCATCGCAAAATATTCTTCAGGGTGATTCTTCCAAATTTCTGCGGTTAATGCTGCCATAAAGCCAATTTTGTCTTTTACAAGACGATTGGGCCAAGGATCGCCGGTACTAAAAGCATCCATCGTACCCGTCTTCATATTGGCGACAGTTTGCGCTGCTGGTACTGTCAGCAATTTGACATCTGCATCCGGATCTATACCACCGGCAGCTAACCAATAGCGAATCCACAAATCTTGGTTGACATGGGGAAAAGTAAACGCAGCGGTGAATGGTGTTGAAGATTTGAGTTGTGTAAATAAAGACTTAGCGCCGGCAACTTGCAAACTAATACCTTTGCCTAAATGCTTGTTAGCGATCGCAATTGCATTCCCATGCGTAATCAATTGACACAGCACATACATGGGAATTTTTTTATTACCTTTGGTAATTAAACCTTCCGTAATTAAATGCGGCATTGGCATTTGCCATTGTCCACCATCAATCCCACCACCAGCAGAGCCAATTTCTACATTGTCCCGTGCTGCACCCCAAGAAGCTTGTTTAGCAAGGTCAACATCGGTCATGCCATACTTGGCAAAAAAGCCTTTTTCTTTAGCAATAATTAAAGGAGCCGCTTCAACAATTGGGATATATCCTAACTTAACTGTAGTCGTTTCTGGTGTTTGTTCTGGAGTTAAATTGGCAACAGTTTGAGTTACTGGCTGTCCCTGTACATTATTCTCTACATTTTTACCTGTAATGCTTGCTGGGGGATTTCCTAAACAGCCTTTGAGGAACACAGCACCCGCAGAGGCTCCCGCTGTTAAGATAAATTTGCGGCGAGAAAATTGATTAAAAAATTCTGTCATAATCTCCTGAATGGGAACTTTCTTGTTTTTAAGTACGACAAATTAAGCAGAGAAACAAGATATGTTTCTGGCGTTTTCAATGAGACTTTTCAGCTATAACTATAAGCAGATATGCGCCTTTTCCAGTAAAAAAGACTGCTCAATTGCTTACAGAGAAACTGTGGTTAAATTATTTATTGCCCTTTGGTGTGATGTTTGGGGATCACTTACCTTGTTGAAAACAGTTTACAGGTTTTAATGACAAATTGATATCTTTGAAACTGTATTTATTAAATAAATATTATATTGGAACTATAAGTAAAAACTTATAGTTAAGTCAAAAATGCCGGATTTTTTTTAATATATAGCTTTTTATTTATGATAATTATTGCTTTGAGACTATGAATGAATGCTTTTAAGCTATATTTATTCGTTTTTAATCAATATATATAGATAATTATTTATGAATGGTCACGAATAAATTTATAGCAGCAGCCACGAAGTTTAGGACATGTTGAATGGCTGAAATAACGTAATAAGTAGGTTGGCAGGAAAATTTACAACTATGTAACGATCGGGTAAAACCTCTGAAGTTGGCTCGTAGTTGCGCTTTAGCGCTCTTAACCGAAACAAAGCAAGTGTGGTTTATTTCCACCCACCTACTTACAGCAGATTAAGTATTATTAAATACACGTAAAGACGTTCCGGCGGAACGTCTTTACAGGGTTTTGGGTTTTACGCATGTACCTTTTAAGCCTGAAATCTGCTCTATCAATAATCAACCTTTAGCAAATCAGCAAAGTCGCCTCCTCCTATATGACCGACTTGTACGAGTCAGGTAAAATTGACCAGGATAGCGATATCGTTGAAATATACCGTGAAGCACATATTTTTTTCGTCCCCTTGCGGGGTAAAGGTGGTCTAAAACTGCGTACAATAGCTGTAATACAAGACGATAAAACTAAAAGTTTCCGTCCCCTTGCGGGGTAAAGGTGGTCTAAAACTCTAACGAACAAATCAACAACGAACCCACTGAAACAAAGTTTCCGTCCCCTTGCGGGGTAAAGGTGGTCTAAAACCGGTAATGGAAAACCAGATCAATTCTGGTTTTTTGATTCTAAAGTTTCCGTCCCCTTGCGGGGTAAAGGTGGTCTAAAACTTGATGCAATTACGTCAGAAGATAAACCCTATTTCAATCCTCGTTTCCGTCCCCTTGCGGGGTAAAGGTGGTCTAAAACCCTACCTGTTGGAAACCCTTACAGTATTTAGCTTTCAAGGTGCAGTTGCGCCTATGCACGGAAGCAGCCATGTAACTTAATTGTACCGTACAGACATCCAAAAACATTTAGCGCCAAAAATGACTTTCAACTTTCATATTACAGCAAAACAGTAACGAGTCAAGCTAAAAAATATTACTTTTCTTTAACTATCAAAGCTTTAATCACTCATAGTTCTTCATCCTCACTGCGTCATTTTCACATTTGATTTTACATTTCGTTACATTGCTTGAAAACTAGATGTAAAGGCAATTTCAGCCTTCACACCATAATTAATTTCCCAACTCTAATCGTTACAAAATTAAACAATCCGGTGGTTCATACGGTTCAGCACTGCCATATACTCGCACCTTTTGTTTTGCCGTTGCATCAAGGGGATAAACCCGCAGATTATCTTCGCTCACCTTAAGTAACAGATTTATCTGCGTCCATCTGCGTTTCCTTAATTCTTTAAACCTTCTAAAAGCGGGCGATGGGACTTGAACCCACGACATTCACCTTGGGAGGGTGAGATTCTACCACTGAATTACACCCGCAAATCTTTTAGCCTTAATAAGACTAAAAGGCATTATATCATATCTGTCAAAATACCTGCAATTAGAAACCTCACCCCTACCCCTCTCCTTACCAAGGAGAGGGGATATAAAGCGTAGCTTTATTGGGGTGAGGTTTTATGAAAATTATGGTTGATTGACCGGACGTGATATTATTTGTGAATTGAGTACTCAGACGGCGGTTCTTCCCTAGCAGGAGGCAAACTCACGACTTGTTCAACAGCAACCATCTTGCGGTGCCGTTTCTTGCCAAAGCCATATTTTGCCGTATCTACAATCCACCTTTGAAAAGAGTCGATATAAGTAAATATCACCGGCACAACCACCAAAGTCAGCAAAGTGGAAGTTGTGAAACCGCCTAAAATCGCAACTCCCATCGGTTGACGAACTTCAGAACCGGCACCAATTCCTAAAGCTAGAGGAATGATACCGGCAATAGTTGCCAAAGAAGTCATCATAATTGGGCGCAATCGTGACAATCCGGCTTCTAGCAGTGCTTCACGTTGTTTTTTGCCTTCTTGGAGGTTCATAATCGCATAGTCCACCAAGAGAATCGAGTTTTTGGTAACAACTCCCATCAATAAAACTATACCAATTAGGGCGTAGATTCCCAAAGGTTTTTGAGCAACCATCAATGCAACCAGTGCCCCCCCTAAACAAAAGGGCAACGCTGCCATAATCGCTATGGGATAAAGGAAATTATTATACAGCAAAACCAGAATCGCATAGATACTCATTAATGCCAGTCCCAGTGCAGCACCAAAGCGACTGAAGATTTCTGCCATAATTTTCGCACTTCCAGAAGATTGCTGAGTGACTCCTGGTGGCAAGTTGGTGAATGCAGGTAACTTGTTAACTGCATTTACAGCTTCTCCTAAAGCGATACCTTGGAAGTTAGCTTCTACCGCAACTTGACGAGCTCGGTCAAAACGGTTGACGGTTGCAGGACCGCTACCAAAGCGGATGTCTGCCACAGCAATTAGGGGAACCAAGGTGTTATTTTGAGTCGGGACTTGCAGATTTTTGATTGTATTGATGTCTGCTCGCGCTTTCGGATCTATTTGGACGCGAATGGGAATTTGGCGATCGCTCAGATTGTATTTCGCCAAATTTGCCTCGATATCGCCTATAGTTGCTAGGGAAGCTGTCCGGGCAATTGCTTGCACCGTTACACCCAAATCTGCGGCACGTTGCGGATCGGGAATTACCAAAATCTCTGGTTTTACCAGACTCGCAGTTGAAGACACTTCCACTAATCCGGGTATGGTTCGCATCTGCTTTTCTAATGCGTTAGCAGCTTCAAGTAAAGCATCTGGATTCTCACTTCTGAGAACTATAGATAATTCCTTACCATCACCACCTGGTCCTTCAGCTTTGAAACTAATTCTCGCTCCGGGTATTTGTTGGAATAAAGGACGTATTTGCACCTCAAACTCTTTTTGAGAAACTTTTCGATCTTCCTTGGGTTTGAGTTTAACGGTGAGGGTAGCAGAATTTATTTCTTCTGTAGCTAGAACACTTTCAACTGCGGGATTTTGCCGGATGAGGTTGGTTCCTTGGGTGGCTACTTTGTTGATATCTAGCAAGGTGGAACCGGGGGGTAATTCTATCAAAACAGTGGAAATACCCACATCTCCGTCATCCACAAAACCTTTAGGGATAGCAGGAATCAGCATCAAACTGGCAATGAAGAAAGCCAGAGCAATACCCAATGTTGTCAATCGATGGCGTAATGCCCACTTTAACAGTGATTTATAAGGTTGAAAACGCCGCTTTTTGGAAGAAGGGGAAGAAACCCTTTGAGCTTGCAATTCCGAGGGGTAGGGGGGAAGTGAAAAAGGAATTTCTTCTTCTTCTTCTTGATTCTTCCTCTGACCTAGAAACCCAAAATTTATCCCAAAAAATCTGATTCCTTTTTTGCGCTTGTGCTGTTTTGCACCTTCGTCGTGTTTCTTATCCTTGAGCAAATACGCACCCATCATTGGTGTCACCATCCGTGCCACAAAAGTTGAGAAAATTGTGGAAACGGCAACGGTAACACCAAATGGTTGGAAAAACTGCCCAGGAATACCACCCATAAAAGCAACCGGCAAAAACACGGCAATAATAGTTGCGGAACTCGCAATCACCGCTAGTCCCACTTCATCAGAAGAGTCAAAAGAAGCTTCCCAAGCTGTTTTACCCATTGCCATGTGCCGTTCCATGTTCTCAATTTCCACAACGGCATCATCCACCAAGTTACCCACAGCTAGCGCTAATCCCAACAAAGTCATGTTGTTGAGGGTGTAACCTAAGGCTTGCTGCACAAAAAAGGTGGGAATAATCGACAAAGGCAAAGCTACTGCTGTAATTAATGTAGCTCGCCAATCTTTCAAAAAGATGAGAATTACTATTACCGCCAGTAATGAGGCTTGAATTAATTCATCAATTGTGCTGTGGTAGGAGTCCCGCACGGTGACGGCTCTGGTAAAAATTAATTCTACCTTCACATCTTCGGGAAGGGTTTTTTGCAGTTCTTCTAACGCTGCTTTCACTCCTTCTTCTACCGTCACCGTGACGCTACCTGTACTCCGCAATACTTGGAAAGCTACTACGGGTTTGTTATTCAACCGTGCAGCTTGACGAATATCACCAAACTTATCTTCTACCGTCCCCAAACTAGATAAACGGACAGAACCACCATTAGGTAAGACAATTTCGTAATTTGTCAAGTCTTTGACGGTTTTGGCACTACCTAGAGTGCGGATACTTTGTTCGCTACCACCAACTTCGGCACGTCCACCAGGTAAGTTAACGTTAAAAGTACGTACTTGGTCGTTTACTTGGGTAGCGGTGATACCAAGAGATTGTAAACGATTTGGGTCAAGGTTAATCCGGATTTCTCGGTCAACTCCACCTATACGTTTAACTTGCCCCACTCCCTTGACTGACAACAAAGCGCGGCTGATAGTTTGGTCTACGAGGTTACTTAATTCTTCTACAGTTTGCTTGCTGGAAGTAACAGCGTAAGTGACGATGGGACCCCCCGCAAAATCCAGACGTTCTACTACTGGATCGTTGATATCTTGGGGTAAATCTTGGCGAATTTGGGAAATTGCATTGCGGACATCATTGGTAGCGCGATCGCTATTTGTCCCCAAAATAAAAGTTATTGTCGTTTTCGAGGAACCATCGGTAACAGTGGAACGCAATTCATCGATGTTTCCTAACCCAGCAACAGCATCTTCAATTTTTTTCGTCACTTGCGATTCAAGTTCCGCAGGACCAGCACCTGGTTGGGTAACGCTCACCGAAACTGTTGGTACATCAATATTTGGGTTAGTATCAATTCCCAAAGAAATGAAGGAGAACCAACCGATTATTGTCAACATTAAAAATATAACTATCGTTGGGACAGGTTTTTTGATTGCCCAAGCCGAGATATTGAAAGACATATAAATTTTGTTAGTGGTTGGTTGTTAGTGGTTGGTTGATGGTTGTTGGTTGTTGGTTGATGGTTGTTGGTTGTTGGTTGTTGGTTGTTAGTTGTTGGTTGTTGGTTGATGGTTGATGGTTGACGGTTATCGACTATGGACTATGGACTTAACCACTATCAACTAACCACCATCCACTATCAACTAACTACTATCCACCATCCACTATCTATTCACTACGCGCACTTTATCGCCATCTTTGATGTATCCTGCGCCATCAACAACTAGGCGATCGCCTACTTTTACACCTTTTTTAATTTCCACCCTGCCACCAATGAGAATTTCTCCTACTTCTACTTTCACAGCACGTACTATGTCTTCACCCGATAGGATGAATACACTTGCACTACCATCAGGTTGGGGTAATACAGCTTTTTGTGGTGCTGCCATCCCTACCGCTGTATTGGTAGTAATCAGCGCACGCGCAAACATTCCAGGTTTGAATAAATTTGTCTGCGGTAAGTCAATTTTGACGGTTGCTTCACGTCTTTGCTGATTGATCACCGGTTGTATCTCTCTAACTCGTCCTTCCAAGCGCAGCCGGTTATCTTGCTCCGAAGTTATTTGCGCCGGTGCGTCAATTTTCACTTGTGGTAATTGAGTTTCGGGAACCAGCGCTTGAAGTTCTAGCCTGCCATCATTAATAATGGAAAACAGCCTTTGCGGTGCTGAGTTGTTAGTTCCATTCTGCATTCCATTTTGGGCAGCTTGCGGTGCTATTCCCGCCATATCTCCAACTCTAACTAGTTTCTCAGCTATAAGTCCGGAAACTGGCGATCGCACGGCAGTTTGTCCTTGCTGAGTTTTAAATTGTTGAACTTGAGCATTACTACTCTTGACAGCAGCTTGGGCACTGTTGATATTAGCTTGAGCGATGTTGACATTTGCTTGGGCAGCTCTAACACCAGCTTGAGCGCTCTTGACATTTTCTTCGGCACTTTTGATGTTTGCTTCGGCAAGACGCACGGCTTGTGTTGCTGTCGCTACAGTTGTTGTCCGAGTTAAGAGTTCTTGCTTGCTAATTGCCCCTGCATTTGATAGTTGTTGATAGCTTCGGAGATTTTGCGTAGCTTCTTCTAACCTTGCCTTAGCTTGACCCAAATCTGCTTGTCTTTGCTGGACGATCGCCTGATTTGATGCCACAGTTGCTTGACTAGTGGCTACATCTGCCTGTTTTGATGCTAGCTGGGCTTGTTGAGAACCTACATTTGCCTGCTTTGATTCCACCTCTGCTTTTGCTTGACGAATTTGGTCTTGCAATACTGAATCATCTAGAATTGCCAAAATTTGACCTTGTTTAACTAAATCTCCTTCTTTTACTAAGACTTGTTTGATTTGCAAGCCATTTGTTAACGGTAATACCGGAATCAAATCACGCGCTGTTATAGTACCTGTAGTATTTAAAGTACGGGCGACACGAGTAGTTTCAACCGGAGCGACGGTGACTGTCATGGAGGGAGCAACACTTGTGGCAGGTTTAGTTGCTACTGGGTTTTGTTGACCAGCGGAACGATTAGCTAATAAACGCATTCCACCGAAAGCGATCGCTATTCCCAAAGCAGTACCCAGCAATAGCGGTAATAGCCAAGGACGCGATCGCCTACTAACCCGATCTTCCTCAAAGTCAGCATCCTCGAATTCCGAAACTTCTTCCACCTCAATATCTGAAAACTTTTCCTCCCTCACAGTCATCCCTCCAGAAGTACCCAAATAACAATACTGATATTCGCTTAAGAAAACTTTAAATTAATTATCGTATATTAACTATGACTCATCACTTAGGGTTATGCCTTTATCGGCTCGGAAATTCTATCC
>CASBQA010000189.1 GCA_949127635.1 Nostocales cyanobacterium PMM_0069
CGACAAACAAATGGATGTAAAATTGATATTAGTTGGATTAACTGTTATCTTTACCTTTTCGTGCTTATTTTTCGGCACAAAAAATGGCTTTTATGATTCAGACAACTACCACGGCAATGGATCGGCACATTAACAAACGCCCAATTCTGTTAATTTGATAGGCTGTCATTATCCACGTTTTTCCGAACCAGCGCGGGTTCGGAAGCGTCCTCCCCAATTCCATAATCCGCATTCGGGCGGCGCACTTAAGAACTTACCCCTAGGTCACAAGACCAAAAACCGCGTAAATCTAGGCTTTTGGGAAATGTGCAACAAATATAAGGTTTGAGGGGAAAAGAGCATGAGTGAGGATCTATCAGTATCCTCTGGCTTTGATACTGGGGAGAGGACAAATGAATTAGAATGTTTTCCCTATGGTGTCCACCATAATGATGAAGGCATGTGTTTATTGGTGCGGATGGGACCACACCGCATCCTCCTTGACTGTGGCTTAAAAGATATTTCCGAACTGGTAAAGGGGCTGAAAAAGTCGGCAAAGCGAGGCAGTTCACCTCTACCAGCAGATTTAGTTTTGGTAAGTCACGCCCACCCAGATCATGCTAGGGGGTTGCTGGCACTGCATAAGGCTTTTCCCTTATTACCGATATACGCCAGCGAAGTGACCAGCAAGTTGCTGCCGTTGAATTGGCAGGATCGAGATAGTAACGAAATTTCCCAACTTTGTCAAGCCTTGCCGTTGCGATCGCCTGTGGAATTTAAAGATGGTTTAGTCGCAGAATTATACCCCGCAGGTCATCTACCCGGTGCCGTGGCGATTCTCCTCACCTACACCACCCAGCAACGCTCTTACAAATTACTATATACAGGTGACTTTTTCTTATCGAACTCGCGGCTAGTAGAAGGTTTGCGTTTAGAGGAATTGCGCGGATTAGAGTTGGATGTGCTAATTATTGAAGGCACTTATGGAACATCCCGTCATCCGCACCGTCGCAACCAAGAAAATCAACTAGCAGAACGAATTAATCGAGCGATCGCTGACCGTCACTCGGTACTACTACCTACGCCAGCATTGGGTCTAGGTCAAGAATTATTGATGCTCTTGCGTAGCCATCACCATTTCACCGGTCGCGACATAAATATCTGGGTTGATGGTACTGTCGCCACCGGATGCGATGCTTACTTAGAATTGTTACCTCACCTGCCCCCATCTGTACAAAACTTCGCCCGTCATCAACCGTTGTTTTGGGATGAACGAGTGCGTCCCCGCGTGCGTCGTTTGCAACCAGAATATCGTCACACTGTTGGTAACACTCCTTGTATTGTCCTCACCGACTCTACAATTGATTTGGATGAATACTGTCAACTAGGTATGAATTCGTGGGTAATCCTGTCACCAGAAAAAACTCATATACAACTTAATAAAACATACCCCGGACAAACTAGTGTGGAAACTTATCTTTTGGCACAGCATAGCGATGGTCCGGGAACCACCCAGCTAATTCATAATTTGCGACCCCAGCATGTCATTTTTGTCCACGGTTCCCCCGGCTATTTGGCAGACTTGACTAGTTTAGAAGAATTGCAAAATCGCTACCACGTACATTCGCCGGCAGGTGGTACATTAGTAGAATTGCCAATTGGCGATACATTTTTGCAACCAGCAGCCCCAGAAACTAATTATGAGGGCGAATTAACAGAATTGGGAACGGTAATTACAATTACCCTCCCCGATGCCGTTACTGCTGACCCGAGGTGGCAACAATTTGGCGATACTGGCTTAATCGAAGCGCGTTGGCAGGGAGAAGAGATCGTATTGCGGGGTTTGTCACAACGAGAACTACTCAACCAAAATAGCGATCGCTTTATTTGGTCTGATGTCGATTGCTGCGGTACCTGTAGACATCAAAGAGGGCAGCGGTGTTGGAACCCCGCTTCCCCCCTGTATAACTTCAAGGTTACTCTTGAAGGTTATTGCCCTGCCTTTGAACGGTTAAATGAGAGTTAGTTCTTAGTTGATAGTGGTTGGTTGTGGGTGGTTGGTTGTTGGTTAGTTGTTAGTTGTTAGTTGTTAGTGGTTGTTTGTTTAACCACCCTATCGACTATCCACTAACCACTAACAACCATCTACTAACCACTATCCACTATCCACTTACTCTGGATTTGAGTCTGTGTAACGATTGCGGATGCGTTCAGCTTCTGGACAATCTTCAGTCATAAGAGGTTCGACATTACCACGGGGCACTGAAGCTAATTTTTGCGTTACAGCGCCAATACTTTCAAGGCGAACCATCTCTTCCCAAGAACAAACTTCGTCCTCTTCTTCTGTTTCATAGCGTAGAGTGACTAAATCTCCCTCTATGTCGAGGATGCGGGCGCGTTCAATCCAGCGTTGCTGGTCCCGCAAGAATACACATACCTCCCGCCCGTCGCAACACAGTTGATAAATCTTGCGGTGTAGCATGTACTGCTTCTGCCTTTTTAAACGACGTAGTTAAACCTGTGAACATCTGGGTTTTATCCCAATATATAGTACCGTTCTACAACACTTGGACAAAGTTAAACATAGTAGAGACGAGATTGTGCAACGTCTGTACATAATTCAGCAGTTGTCCTGACAAGTGTGAGTATTTTTTGGTGAATACTTCTACCATTATGTAATAAATAATACTCCAAAACAAGTGGTAAGTGCGGTTGTTTAAGTTGCCTACTTGTAATCATTGGCATTTTTGGGAAGTCTTTACCCCTATGTATTTGATCTTAACTCATTCTCCTGTCACCTTAATGGTTTTAAACAACAACACCCCAAAAGTTCTTCACTACGTCTTGATGTGACACAAAGGAAGGCAGTCACTAAAGAGGACTTTCTTGGCAAGGGAGACAAGGGGACAAGGGGAAACATTTTCCCTTTGTGCTCTTCTGTCAGCTTCGTTTGTATTGTGTGGGAAATTTCATTAATAAACTTGAGGAGGATGCCTCTCGTTTAATTTGACCGACGCGAACTGCTTCATCTAGTGCCACCAAGGCAGCTAAATCTTTTGAATCATAGCTTTTGGTAGCCAAAACTTGATGAAGTAGACCTTCGGATTCAACGCTAAGACATCCAGTCTGGAAAGCAGATTCAATGAGTGCGCGAATCATTTTAATTAGGGCATAGTTAGCAATGTGTTAGATACATTTTGCAACATTTCCCTAATCTGCTTGTTGATATCAAACAGTATTTACTAGTGATTCTAGTTGGATGATAAATGTGATTTAAATCACATAACTTAAAATAAGTAAATTTTGACTACACCTATCATTAAAGCATAATAAGCCAAGTTTATCCTTTTTTGCTCCCAATTAATACTTAGGCATAAAGTAAAAAAATAACAATAAATTAATTTATAATTTAAATTAGTGGTAATATTATATACCTTTAACTTTACATTTAGATTTAATTAAAGAAAAAACTGACGGAAATCTTCATCCTTTTGACTCAACTGTACCCACTCCAGGTTTAAAGCTTGGAATTTTTGCACCAAGCGATCGCACGCTGGGCGTTCGGTGGCATAATGTCCAGCATCAATTAAAATGAGATTGCCATCGCGGCTTTCTTGAAATTGATGGAACTTACAGTCAGAAGTCAGATAAGCTGTCGCGCCAGTTTTGACCACAGATGAGATATAACTTGCTCCCGAACCTCCTAAAACAGCAACTCGCGAAATTTTCTGCTGTAAATCACAAGTTGGAGAAAAAAGAAGCTTTGGGGGAGCGAGTCGGGTTTGAATTGTCGCCAGTAAATCCTGTAAACTCATAGATGGATTTAAAACTCCAACACGCCCATATCCTAAATTACCTTGTGTGGGTACTATCGGCACGACTTCTTGAAGTTGTAAAATTTGAGCTAAAACATCAGCAGTGCCATCATCAACTTGGTCAAAGTTCGTGTGAGCGCTGTAAATTCCGATATTGTGGGTAAAAGCTAACCGTGCCATTTCAGCGATCGCTTCCCCAGTGCGTAAAGACTTGAGCGGGTTAAAAATCAGCGGATGGTGAGCAAAAATGAGATTAGCGTTAAAGGCGATCGCTTCCTCCATCACTGCTAAAGTAGGTGTTAAACAAACCAACGCTCGTGCGCTTTTTTGCAAAATTCCCGGTTCAATTTGCCACCCACAATTATCCCAGCTTTCGCACCAAGCCGGATTTGCCCATTCTTCAAACCAAGTAATTAAATCAGCGATTTTCATAAAATGGATAATGGATAGTTGATGGTGGATAGTTGATAGTGGATAATTGTTGACTATTAACCGTCAGCTATCCAAGAACTAACCACCAACTAACTCTTATTCGGAATATTCAGCTTTAATGATAACTGCTCGCGAAGTTCCTGGAAAGGTTTATTCCATACTGGTTGAGCATTCCAATTCCATGCTGTCACCGGAATGAGTTGATTAACAGCAAGATAAGTTAGCATAAGGTGTTCATCTTCTGGTTCGCGAGAGAAGCAATAAGGATTGCGATAGCCTTTATTGCAAGGTTTATAATGATTAGCTTTATCCTGACAAATGAGGTGCAAAATTTCCTCACCTTTAACAAGCAAATAATCTAAAAAATTTAAACTAAAAGGTTCTTCGTTAGCGCGAGTTTCTGGTTCTTTTTGAACCCATCTTGCCCACTCAAACCCATAAATAAAGTCGTGGACGTAGCGAAAGCGTATTTTCGTTTTAATTCCGCACAACTCCAACAGCGATACTATCTTGTTACAAAAACATTTTAAAAAATCAACAGCATTATTTGCTATTAAAGCCTGTTTTAACATACTACTTACCAAAAAATCAAAATCCCAAAAAATATTATCCGGGAAGTTGTCCAAATAAGCCCAAATTATTTGCTCTAAACTATTTTGGAAAAATGTTATTAGGTGAATGTCATTAGTTTTTGCTGTAACTAAACTTCCCAGTTCGGCAAAACTGGTAGCTAAAGTTTTATGTGGATTTAGAGACAACTGATTAATAGACTGCTGGGCAATGATTTCATCAAGAATACTGAAACTATGAATATGTGTCAGATTTTGCTTCATATAAATTGAATTAAGCCCAGCAGTTTACAGTTTTATAAACTGCTGGACTAAGCAACAAACCTCAGTTTAATCGAGCAGTAGATCAGAAGTAAATCAAGTAGGAATAAACTTAACTTTTTAGTTAATATACTTATTAGACATCTCCAATATTTAATTATGCGTTGTCCGAAACCCTTCTAAAGACGTTCCGCTGGAACGTCTCTACGTCTTCTCTACCAAATGTCTATTGTCATCCAGAAATATGGACAACCAATTCTCTAGTATGACTGCGTTGCCGATGTTCCCAAATGTAAATTCCTTGCCAAGTTCCCAGCACCAAATGTCCTCGATTGATGGGGATGTGTTCTGAGGTATGAGTCAGGGCAGTGCGGATGTGTGCTGGCATATCATCGGGACCTTCAGCATTGTGGATGTATTTAGCTGATTCGGGCACGATTTTTGCCATAAAATTAGCTAGATCCAAAAGTACATCTGGATCGGCATTTTCTTGAATCAGTAAACTAGCTGATGTGTGGCGTAAAAATAGTGTACAAAGTCCGGTTTCCACGTTTGATTCTGCAACTATAGCCTCAATTTTTGGCGTTATATTATACAAGGATTTGCCAGTGGTGGGAATTTTTAGTAACTTTTGGTAGTGAGTCATATAAAACGGTAATATTGATGTTTGTAAAAATAATTAACACTTCAACTAGGTTGATTTATTTGGCTGTTTTCTACTTTTGTTTTATGGTTAAATTGAGTTGCTGATGACAATATGAGTAATGAGATAATAATATACCATGTCAACTCATAGTTTCGCAAAGCAACGGGTAATAGTAGCTTTAATTCCTGTGCTTCCGTATCTAGCGAAGGAGAGTCGAATTTATTCCAGGGAAGTATGGGTTTGTTAGGCAGATTGTGTGCCAAAACTGTAATATTATCTAAATCTGGTTTTGGTAAACGCCAACTCTGTCTAGAAAGCATTGTATCATCTTGGTTAGTATTCATAGTTTTTGTAGTTCGGGAATAGAATAAACTGTCAATTGATGCAACAAAGCAACCAAGGCAATTCCAGCAGTGATGTAAGTAGCATATTTCAACGATTGGGAAATGTCCTCTAATCGTGGCTTATTTGCATTATAAGTCGCTATTAAGTTGGCAAGCATTTTTAATTGATATTCTTCAGGTGATAGTAACAAATAATTCTGCTGAAAATTTTCCTTTTCTAGATTAGGGCTAATAAAATACTGACGTGGTAATAAAGCCCACATTAGCAGCGTAAAATTGAAGAAAAATAACAATATTTCCAGCACGCTGAATAGGCTGAAGACAGGAAGCAACTTTGAGATTGTCAAAAAGCTTAACAATGCAGTGTTTGTAACAAATAGGATATTCGTTTGGGTAAGTAAAATTTGACGTTCCTCCTTTTGTCTTTCTAAGACTCGACGCACATCCTGGGCAGCTAATTCCAAAGTGGCTTTGTCTGGTGTTGGAGATTCCACTACTAATCCTTGCTTTAAAGACTTTTATTTAGTCTAAAAATAATTAATTACCGATTTAGCTATAGTTTCATTGCCATCTTTAGCAACAGGTTGAGATTGCTTTGGTTGTTGGGGTACTTGATTAAGAAAATCCCAGTTACCTGCAAAAAATTCTTTAGGAGTGAGAATTTGATGCTGATGATAATTAGTAATACCTTCTAACAAAAAAGCAGCTTCGGCAAAGTCATCACGAGTTAGTGAAACAATGGGCACTCCTAATCGTGTGGCTTCAGCAAAAGTGCCAAAACCAGGTTTAGAAACAACTCGTCCACAAATCGGCATGAAATCTACAGGACGGTATTTTTGATCAGTTATTTTCACAAAATTAGGTAAATCTGGGGCAGATTTATCAAAGACGATAAATTGCCAATCTGGAAATTGTCGCAGATTTTCATAAGGAATTTGCTGCAAACCCAAGCCACCAAAAGTCAGTAAAATAGTTTTTTCTACGGGGGCAGTTATTCCCCAAGTAGATCGTAATTCATCTGCCGGATAATGAGGAGAACCACCGGTTAAACCCACATCTGTGATATTTGGGAAAGCTTGCATCGGTTCGTGGAAGGGAAGACGAAACAAGCGATCGCACTTTGAATAACAATCACTAATCCAATCGGCAATTTCTAGAAATTCCCCTCCCCAATCTCGATATATCAAGTCCCAGCCAAAGTTACTCATCATCCAACAGGGAATATTAGCTGCTTTGCCAATCAAGGAAGCGAGAAAGGGAATATCTGCCAAAATTAAATTAACGCGATTTTGGCGAATAAAGTTGACTTCTGAGGCAATCAACGAATTCTGATTTTTCTTAATTTCCAGCAACTTTTCTAAAGTGGCTGCTTTATCCATTGTCAAGCTATCTGATTGCACAACACCCAAATCAAATGCGCGGGGACGATGAATAAAATCCCCTTCTATATAGCATTCTAGCAACCAACGCGGTGCAGTCGTCACCATAATTAACAAGACTTCTGGACATAACTTTTGAATTGTTGCCGCTACAGATGCAGTGCGGGTAGCATGACCAAAGCCGTGATTAGTAATAGCAATGTATAAAATTGGACGTTCCATTTTGGATTGGGGACTGGGGGACTGGGGAATAGGGACAACGGGACAAGTGGACAAGGGGAAAAAATGCCCAATGCCCATTATTTATTTGCAAAATCTCTGAATTTCTTCAATCAATTGGTCGATTTCCGATTCTAGTGTAAAGTAGTGGACGCAGGCGCGTACACAATCTGGATCGGCAATTGTTCGAGTTAATATCTTTTGTGACTCTAAAAATCTTACCAGTTGCTGGCTAGTTTGGGGTTTGTTATTTGTCAGTTGAAATGAGACTAAACCGCTTTCTGGTGGGGAAGTCCGCAGACATTTTATATCGGGTAGCGTTGCCAAACTTCGCCAAAGGTACTCACTCAAACGGAGAATTTCCTGATAACGTTCTTCAGGTGTTCCCCATTCGTGTTGAATAGCGATCGCTTCCCTTAAGCCAGCATAAAGGGGAAAATCTGAAGTAGCCACTTCATAGCGTCGTCCATCTGGATGCCAATCCCCAGGCTTTCCTTGACTATCTATCACAACGCTACGCCAACCTATAAAAGTCGGTTTCAGGCTTTCTTGTACTTCTGGTCGCACATACAAACCACCCACACCCCCAGGACCACACAACCACTTGTGACCTGTGAAAGCATAAAAATCTGCACCCAATTCTGTTAAATTTAAAGGCATTGAGCCAACAGATTGTGCCGCATCTACAAGAATTCTTACATCGTTATTTCTGCACACTTCCACTATTTTGTCAAGTGGCAAAACTTGACCCGTGTTCCAGAGAATATGACTCAACACCAGCAAGCGAGTATTAGGGCGTAAGTGTTGGGCGATCGCATCAACAGGATCGCCTTCATTTAAAGTTGCCATTATAGGACAGGTGGTAATTTCCACTTTTAACCTGCGCCCAATTTCTCGTGCGATCGCTATAATACCTTGATGTTCGCAGTCTGTGAGCAGCATATGATCCCCGGCTTGCCACTCCAGACCCCACATAGCAATATTGCAACCGACAGTTACATCCTCCGTGAGAGAGATTGTTTCCGGTGGGACATTTAATTCCTGTGCGATCGCCTCTCTTACTGCTTTATATTCTGGCGCCAGCCAGCGATACACCTCACCACTAAAAGGACCTATATCCTGCATATGTGCTTGGGATAAAGCGATCGCATCCAGCGCCCTTTGCGGCATCGGTCCTTGTCCCCCATAGTTAAAATAAGTCTTATTAGCTAAAGCTGGAAATTGCTGACGGTAGCGATGCAACTTGATTTGTGCTGTAGAAATACTGGTCATAATTGTTGGTTGTTAGTTGTTAGTGGTTATTGGTTAATAACCAGTCTATATTTCTTACCTTTCCCCCTTACCCTTTCCCCTTTCCCCCTCTTTTTCATGTAGATTACTCCGATTAGTGCCAATTATTGTTAGCTTAAAGGAATGTTAATTAATGCTGAACATCTGCTGCAATACCAACGGTGTAAGCGGCGACCTTTTTTAGATATTTACGGTGATAAAAGGCAGCGAGATCCCGCCAATGATTTGCTGCAAAAATTGCTACAAGACAAAATCGCTCATCAACAGAGTATTTTGACACCGTTGAGTTATCACCAACCCGATTATGCTTATGGAGACTGGGAAACTGGCGCAAAAGCGACTTTAGAATTGATGCAACAGGGCGTAGATTGCATTTATAAAGGAGTGTTATTAATTACTTATGGTGAAGAATACACTTTGCTTTCGCGTCCAGATTTACTATTCAAACAGCCAGGACAGTCCAATTTTGGAGATTGGATGTACGTGCCGACGACTATCGAACTAGGTAAGCGTCCTAAACAAGAATATCAAGTTTCGGCAGCATTTCACGCCCAAGTGTTGGGGACGGTGCAAGGTGTTGAACCTGAGGCTGCTTGGTTGATATTGCGTACTAAAATGACGAGTTACGAGGTGGAGTTGTCTAAATGGACACCGCAAATGATCTCAATTTTGGAAGAGTTTATTCTAACTTTAGAATCATCTGCGGCACCAGAGGTATTTATTGCCCGCCAGAAGTGTAATCTTTGTCACTGGTACAGTAGTTGCTATGCGATCGCTCATTCTGAAAAACACCTCTCACTATTACCAGGAGTCACACCCCTTCGCTACACTCAACTCCAAGCACTTTCCATCACAACAGTGGAATCTTTAGCGAAAACTCTTCCCCGCGAACTAGAAAATTTGGTTGGGTTTGACAGCGAAGTAGCGCTGAAGTTGGTAGTGCAAGCTGAATCTGTAGTTAAAAATCGTCCGTTTCTGTTACCTTACGCGATACCAACAGAAGATATCACATTTACAGCGCCCATCGAGATTTTCTTTGATATTGAAGCGCAGCCAGATTTGAATTTAGATTATCTCTTAGGAGTTTTGGTCGTTGATAGACAAGCCAAAACCGAAAAATTTTATTCATTCCTGGCAGAAAAAGCAGAGGAAGAAGAATTAATTTGGCAGCAATTTTTGAATTTAGTTTGGCAATATCCGGAAGCGCCGATTTATCATTTCTGCGTTTACGAATTTGATACAGTCAAACGACTTGCCAGACTTTACCGCACTCCGCAGCGAGATGTAGCACCTGTACTGAATAGATTTGTGGATGTATATGAAGAATTAATACAAAGTGTTACATTGCCGATAGAAAGTTATGCGTTGAAAGCGATCGCTAAATGGTTAGGATTTGAGTGGCGGGATTCAGAGGCTAGTGGTGCTAAATGTATTTACTGGTACGATAAGTGGCTAGAAACAGGCGATCGCAACTTACTAGAAATTATCCAACGCTACAACGAAGACGATTGTCGCGCTACTCGCAATGTTAAAGATTGGCTAGCTAACTTTTTTCAAAATGAATATTATCTTCGTCAACATAAAATTCTTTCTAATTAAGTGCTAATTACTAAATAGCCAACATGAACTGGGTACAGCAGAACACATTGTTTGTATAGCCCCATCTCACGTCTGTTCTTTGTAGCACGCGCTTGGCACAGGGCGATAAAGCGCAACCTCACATAGGATTGATATTACGAAAGAAACGTCTCCACGAAGGTTGGAATGTTTTTATGAATGCTGATTAAGCGGACATGATATGATCCGCTTAAAAGCCTGACCAAAAGTCACGATCAAAAATACCGTTCATTATGAGCAAAAACCTTTATTATATTTAATTATACTGACTTACGTTAATAGTAGATATTCGTTATTAGCTATTTATGATATCCTATTTGTGTCTTTCACTTTTTCACAATAGCTTATTATGCAGCTAATTAAAAAAGCCTTGACGTTGCCAAAGTTTATTTGGTTTTGTATTGCAGTTGTCGTCATCAGCATCTTATTTTTATTCCACAACTTACCAATTAACGCGGTCGAAATAACAGAAATAAATTTTATTGGACAAGCCACTTTACCAAACAATCTAACTTTCCAAAAAACCACAATTGGGGGATTATCAGGAATTACATACGACCCCAAAAAAAATCTTTATTACGCTATATCTGATGACCGTGGTCAAAAAGCTCCCGCACGATTTTACACCTTAAAAATAGACCTGAGCAAAGGTAAATTGACAAATGGCGGCGTTGTTCCCGTCGGTGTTACCACATTGTTAAACGAAAATGGTCAGAAGTTCCCGACTGGTGAGACTGACACAGAAGGTATTGCTTTAACTAGCAAAGATACTGTATTTATTTCTTCTGAAGGCGATGTTAGCCAATTAATCAATCCTTTTATTAAAGAATTCTCATTATCTTCTGGCAAAGAAATTACAACATTAGCAATACCTCAAAAATTTTTACCAGATAAAAATGGTAAGCAAGGTATTCGTAACAACTTGGCATTTGAAAGCCTCACCATCACACCCAACGAAAAGAAACTGTTTACAGCCACCGAAAACGCATTAATTCAAGATGGTTCAGAAGCCAAACCAAATACTAGTAGTCCTTGCCGTATTTTGCAATATAACCTGCTTACCAAGCAGCTAGAAAAAGAATTTCTTTATCAGACTGAACCAGTCGCACCGCTTTTGGATATTTCTAAACATTTCGCTAGCGGTTTATCTGATTTACTTGCTGTTAATAATCGAGGTGACTTCCTTAGTTTAGAGCGGACTTTTACAGGCTTAGGGTTTTATATTGCTTTATTTCAGGTTTCCTTAGAAGAAGCCGATGACATTCACAATATCGAGAGTATGAAGCAAGCTGATACCAAAAGTATTAAACCAGTTCAGAAAAAATTACTATTAGATTTAAGAAAATTAGACGTGTTGCTAGACAACATCGAAGGTTTAACTTTTGGTTCAAAACTACCTGATGGACAACCCTCATTAATTCTGATCAGTGACAACAATTTCAATTCTCTGCAACGCACTCAAATACTAGCCTTTAAACTCAGGATGGAACCAAGGCTGATCAGGTTACTCCGCCGTTTAGTCCCGCCGAACTTCAAGCTCTAACTGCCGCATCGTGTTAGTAAAATACCTAATTTTCAATTTATTTTTTCAGTGTATTTACAGTCATGAGTAGGCAATATAATTAACCTTGATTTTCGTTTACGTGTAATTTCTCATTCGCATTGCTTGATAAACATGTTACATAATATTTAAAAGCTTTTACATAGAGTGGAGGCGTGGTTTTATCAAAAATTCACCTTTATTTATTTTATTTTTCATTTGACCTAATTGAATCTATAAAATACTTTATATTTTTAGGAGATAAAATTATATATTAAAAAGAATGTTTTATTAATTTATTCTTCACGAAAGATTTTTATGGTAGCCAATAAAATTAATAGCATGGGAACGCAAAAAAAAGAATTAGATGTTTACATAGGAAAATTTTTAAATAATCGATATTTAATTAGAGATTTAATTGGCAAAGGCGGTATGGGTAGAGTTTACCTAGCAGAAGACGCTGCAAAAAATGGGATGGCAGTTGCAATTAAAATTCTCTCGTTGAGTCTGGTAAATCAGCAAATGTCTCAGCGCTTTGTGAGAGAAATTTTTATTGGAGCTCAATTAGGTCGCAAAAGCAAACATATTGTCCGAGTTTTGAGTTACGGAATTACCGAAGAAAAAATTCCCTTCTGTGTAATGGAATATCTTCCAGGTAAAAATTTAAAAACATTTTTAAAAAAAGAAACATTAACGGTACCGCAGTTTTTAGATTTTTGTCATCAGATTTGTTTAGGGTTACAGTGCGCTCATCAAGGTATTAGCCTCAAAGGAGAGATTTATCCAGTTGTTCATCGAGATATTAAACCAGAAAACATATTCATCGTTGAAGATGTCAAAGCTGGAGCAATAGTAAAAATCCTTGATTTTGGTATCGCCAAGTTTTTAACAGAGCGTGCTGGTATGACACTTACAGATTCTTTTATTGGCAGTTTACCTTACTGTTCTCCAGAACATATAGAAGGACGTAAACTGCTAGATATGCGTTCTGATATTTACAGTTTAGGAGTGTTGATGTTTGAGATGCTAACAGGGAAGCATCCATTTTACACAACAAGCCAATCTTTTGGCACTTGGTATCAGGCTCATCGCTTTCAAATACCACCAACCTTTGAAGAAGTGAATCCTGAAATCAAAATTCCTCAGAAATTAGAACAATTGGTAATAAGTTGTTTAGCTAAAGAAGCGAGCGATCGCCCACGAAATATCAGCCAAATTTTAACAATCTTAGAAAAGGTAAAAATACAGCTTAATGATAAAACTGACAATAGTAGCAACACATTGAAAAGCTCATCTTCCGTGCAATTAGTTCCTCTTACTTCAATATCAGAAAAAGAATGTTTGCACCAAGTTTGGCCTAAAAATAAACCAATTGCTATAATTGGTTTTCCACATTTACTACACACTCCTCAAGGAACCACGCCAACTTTTTGGGCAATGTTACCCAAAAAAGAAATTAGCAAATTTTTAGATAAAACAAATGGCACTGACTTTATTTCTAAAATGAATATCTATCCAATGATATTGTGGACAACAGTTTTATATAATGCCAATCTGCCTTTAACGCGGTGGTTGTCTTATTACTTGGATATGAAAGATAGTAAAGGACAAAAAATAGTGCAAATATTAGCAGAGACTGGTTACTATCATCTGCTATTTTTCGCTTTTGAAGAACCAACTAACTGCGCTCATGTCAAGACTTTAATTCTTACTCCTAGCCAGCGTCAGCAACTTGCAAATTGGTTAGAGCTTAGTCAAAATTCCTCTGAAGTTATTAATTCCAATCAAGCTAAAGTTATTCTCAAGGCAGAGTACGAAAAGTTTAAACCAGAAATTTTACTAAATTTAACACTAAATAAAAAAAACAGTAAATCAAATGTAAAAACTTGGCTATTGAAATCATTTTCTAATTTAATAAACTTTTTCTTGCGACCGGAAAATATAGCATAATTAACTTAGACAATATTTAAATTTTTAATTACGAGAGCGCAGAGGTTTTAAAAGTGAATAAAAGTGCATTTGCTTGTCATAATAAGACTGAATTGCTTGCCAATCGTTATCAAGTAAAGCAGCTAATTGGTAAGGGAGGTATGGGTGAAGTATTTTTAGCTTCGGACACCTTGTTAGGAGGAATACCAGTTGCCATCAAGTTCCTTTCTCAAACAGTTACAAATCCTCGGATGCAAGAGGACTTTGCCCGTGAAGCTCGTACATGTGCAATTTTAAGTCAAAAAAGCCTACATATAGTCCGGGCACATGATTATGGCGTGAGTGAACAAGGCAAACCATTTTACGTCATGGAATATCTGTGCGGCAAGAGTTTAAAGGATTTAATTCCTATCCCTTTGGCGATGTTTATTACTCTTGGACGGCAGATTTGTTTAGGCTTACAATGTGCTCATGAAGGTATTAAGATTGACGAAGAAATTTATCAGCTAGTTCATAAAGATATTAAACCAGCCAATATATTAGTTATACCTGACCCGATATTAGGTCAGTTAGCAAAAATTTTAGACTTTGGAATTGCTAAATTTTTAAAGTCATCAGCAACAACCAGCACAAATAGAGGATTTCATGGCACTTTACCCTACTGTTCTCCGGAACAATTAGAAGAAGAAAAATTAGATAATCGCTCTGATATTTATAGTTTGGGTGTAACAATGTATGAAATGCTTACAGGTAAAAAACCTTGGCAACCAGAAACTGACTTATTTGGTGCCTGGTATAAAGCACATCACTTTGAAACTCCAAGAGCGATCGCCGATATTAATCCCAACCTCAAATTACCCAAAGAGCTTGATGATTTAATCATGGCTTGTCTTGCGAAAGCACCTTCCTCGCGTCCCCAAAATATTACCCAAGTTTTAAACGTCTTAGAAAAACTAGATCAGTCCACTTATCTGGTCTCCTTGCCTGCAACTTTAATCAAAGCAGAGTACACCGCTAGCATCACTTCCTTATCCGCAAGTGGCTACAACGCTCGTGACCTCCTTTCAGGTTCAACACTTTGGCGGCACGGTACAGGCAACCGCCAAGTCTTGAACCCCAACGCGCTGGCTCCCCTCTCCCCCATCTCTCCAACTTTTCCCTTGGGTTCTGGCTTACCTTTAATAGTAGAAAAAGCCTGTTGGAAACTATTTTGGCCTCAAGACAAACCAATTCAGGAAATTGTTTTTCCTCAACTTATCAACGTTGAACAAGGATTCGCAGCACTACTGCTGATGATGTCTAAAAAAGAGATAAACAACCGCGCTTTTTGTACTCGTTACAACCAATTTATCTTTGTCACATCTCCCCATCCGATGCTGCTGTGGCTGACTGTACTTTATAACAAAGGACTCGAACCCAAGTGGCTTCCCTGCTACCTGGATATGCAAAATCCCCAAAATCAGAAATTAGTGTCTTCATTGGCTGAAAATGAACGCTATCCTCTGATTTTCTTTACTTCAGAAGCACCCCATTCCTGCGCCAATGTAATTAGTAGTGGCATCGATCCAACTCAGCGGCAAATGTTGAAAACCTGGCTAGAACACAGTCAAAGCTTACCTCCCTCATCTTTGTCCCAGTTGAGTAAAAACCTTTTAAAACAGGAGTATAAAAAAATGCAATTTCATATATTGCGGCATCTGCAATGCCATAGATAGGGTAATGGGGACAAGGAGACTGGTTGCT
This sequence comes from Nostocales cyanobacterium PMM_0069, assembly GCA_949127635.1. Lineage (GTDB taxonomy): Bacteria > Cyanobacteriota > Cyanobacteriia > Cyanobacteriales > Nostocaceae > Hassallia. Next base: position 15,764 of record CASBQA010000189.1, read on the forward strand.
AACCACTAACAACCAACCACTAATACCAATTTAATATGAAGCTGCATAGAATAGAGCTTCCAAGATAAAGTTGTAA
>CASBQA010000190.1 GCA_949127635.1 Nostocales cyanobacterium PMM_0069
ACTCCCCATTTCCCCTAGTTCACTCGTTTTTCCCCGAATTCAGATATAAACTTAACGGGGGAGAGGCTTAAGAAGAACTAGGGGTATTTTGTGCGCCTGCTGACATCAGTTGCAGCTTTACGCTGTTATTTAGCTAAACGTCGTTCGGAAAATCAGCTTTGCCAGTCAGAGGAACAGCTATCAAATGAGGCACCTAGCTGGTATCAGACGCCAGTTGGTCTGGTTCCGACAATGGGAGCTTTGCATCAAGGTCATTTAAGCTTAATTTCGCGAGCACGGCGAGAAAACGCCACGGTAATCGTCAGTATATTCGTTAATCCTCTGCAATTTGGTCCCAATGAGGATTTTCAACGCTATCCTCGTACTTTAGAGGCAGATGGGCAATTTTGTGAACAAGCTGGTGTGGATGCGATTTTTGCGCCTTCTCCGGAAGAATTAGGAATCCCCCAGAAGAATATACAAGATTCAATTGTTACACAAGTTACCCCTCCATCTGCTATGATATCACGCTTGTGTGGTCGTTCTCGGCTAGGTCACTTTCAGGGTGTGGCTACGATTGTTACCAAGCTTTTTAACTTGGTACAGCCCGATCGAGCCTATTTCGGTCAAAAGGATGGTCAGCAACTGGCAATTATTAGAAAGCTAGTGGCTGATTTGAATTTGCCCACAGAAATTGTTGCTTGTCCAACGATGCGGGAAGCATCGGGTCTTGCCCTAAGTTCCCGCAATCAATATTTGACTGCAACGCAAAAGCAGCAGGCAGCGGCATTATATCGCGGCTTGCGGCAAGCTGAAGCAGCATTTAAAGCGGGCGTTCGTAATACCAACACTCTTATAGCGAAGGTGGAGCAAGAACTAGCAATGGTCACTACTGTTTTAGTCGAATATATTGAATTGGTTGAACCGACTACGTTGATGTCTTTAGAGGAAGTTAAGGAGGAAGGAATGCTTGCGATCGCCGCTCGTCTTGGTTCTACACGTTTGATTGACAATACCATCCTGCGCGATCGCTCTCCCGTCATCGCCATTGATGGACCGGCTGGTGCTGGCAAATCGACGGTAGCACGTCAAGTAGCAGCCAGCTTGGGTCTAGTATATTTAGATACTGGCGCAATGTACAGAGCTTTCACTTGGCTAGTATTGCAAGAGGAAATTGCTTTGGATGATGAGTGTGCGATCGCTGAATTAGCTAATTTGTGTGTCATTGAACTGACTCAAGGCGAAAATTTACAATCTCCTGTACGAGTCTGGATTAATCATACTCATGTGACTCAGCTAATTCGCACGCCAAGAGTAACATCAAAAGTATCCGCTATATCCGCACAGAGCGCTGTACGTGAAGCACTAGTTAAACAACAGCAAAACTGGGGTAAAAAAGGTGGTTTAGTTGCTGAAGGACGGGATATCGGTACTCATGTTTTTCCCGATGCTGAAGTCAAAATCTTCTTAACCGCTTCTGTTAGCGAACGCGCACGTCGTCGTCAGCAAGACTTTAAAAAACAAGGTCAACCCGAAGTCAGTTTAGAGCAGCTGGAAAAAGACATCGCCGAACGCGACTGGAAAGATAGCACCCGCAAAGTTTCCCCCTTGCGGAAAGCAGCAGATGCAATTGAAATCCAAACCGATGGTCTCTCAATTTCAGAAGTCACCGCAAAAATTGTTGGCTTCTATGAGCAAACGTTATCTCAATTGTAATTAAAATATAGCCATTTGCTGTTAATTATTAGTTAAATATAATGGTGAGAATTTACTCACTCACCATTATATAAATTAGAAAAAAATTTACATAATTACTAAACTATTTTCATAAAAATAATTGTATCTAGTAGAGACGTTTCGCCGTAATATAGCAATCCGTGGAGGAGTTGTGAAAATCGAGAGGCTCAGATCCCCGACTTCTTTGAGAAGTCGGGGATCTTCTTGTTCACGCTCTTATTTAGGACTGCTATAGTTCTACATGTGTAATTAGGACATTATATAAAAGAAAAATTCTTTATCCAATATTGTCTCTTATTTATGACTGATTTGATTAACAATAAATCACTCATTTTATAATATTAAAATTATTTGATTAGAAAATATATGCACTACCACATAAACGGCGTTGTCTCTTACTTATTGTATATTCATTTAGATAGATTTGCTCTCAATTGTCGTAAAACCACTTTGTCTGAATCGAGCCTTTGGTAGTAAAATAACGATGTTAAGTTTTATTTAACAGTGTTCAGCACCTTCAACTGCTCAACACAAAACCTATAGTTTCCAAAGCTGTAGCAGTAGCTTTAAACTAGAAAACGGTAAAGAGAGGATTTCACACTCATGGCATTTACACAAGCCCCCCTACCCTTCGATTTTAACGCTTTAGAGCCGTATGGCATGAAAGCTGAGACTTTTGAGTATCACTATGGCAAGCATCATAAAGCTTATGTAGACAACCTTAATAAGCTCGTTGAAGGTAAAGACCTTGCTAATAAGTCTCTAGAAGAAGTGATCAAAATTTCTTTTAAAGACCCCTCTTTAACAGGAGTTTTCAACAACGCAGCTCAAGTTTGGAATCATACTTTCTTTTGGAATTCTTTAAAACCAGCAGGTGGTGGTACACCAAGCGGTAATTTAGCTGCTAAAATTGACAAAGATTTTGGTAGCTTTGATAAATTCAAAGAAGAGTTTTCTAACGCCGCTGCAACGCAGTTTGGCAGCGGATGGGCTTGGTTGATTGACGATCATGGTACGCTAAAGGTGACGAAAACACCCAATGCTGAGAACCCTCTAGCGCATGGTCAGAAAGCACTCCTAACTCTAGACGTTTGGGAACATGCTTACTACATTGACTTCCGCAATGCTCGTCCTGCCTTTATCAAAAACTTTTTAGATCAGTTGGTAAACTGGGATTTTGTTGCAGAGAATTTAGGCTAGATTTAATTATCTGCTTTTTTTGCTGGCATTTGAACGCGAAAAATATTTTTCTTTCGTGGCTGTTTTTCCGGCTCAGATCCCCGACTTCTTAAAGAAGTCGGGGATCTTGTTTTTCACGGATTTCTCAACTGATTGCCATATAACTTGTATCTTAAAAGGTAGTGCAATAAAAATCAAAATTTATGAATAGCAAAGAATTAGCGCGATACATCGAATCCACGAATAGCATCACTAAACCTTGGCTGTTGGTGCAACTGCGACTAAAAAAGCTCCAAGAACGTCAAGTGACACTTTCAGAAAATGACTACGCTAGTGAATTAGCAGACATACACGAAGATTTGATGAATTTGGGGGAATGGTGGCGTGGTCTTGAAAATGAGGTATTTTGATTAGATTGAGCAATTGCTCTCATTCACCGAAGGCGTTGGGGAGAGAAGCGATCGCCCCTTACCCACATCCTTTCAACTACGCTCCCACCAATAATCAAGGGTTGTTTCCCTACAGACCATCTCGAAGTACAAGCCCAGTCCTTAAAACGCAACATCCGCAGCAATCTCCTGCCAGCGAGTAGCCAAATCCTCCGCAGTAGAACTTTCAACAGCGGCAAGGTTTAATGGATAGTCCACGTTGTCTCGCTCGATCCAGCGCACGGCTGTGAATTGACCATTGCTTGCCCTTAATATAAATCCAGACTCTCGGCATTCTGGAGAAGCCAGATATAACACTCCGGGGGCTACTTGATCGGGTCGCAAATTCTCTGGCTCATCTTGTACATTCCACATCCGCGTTTTGGCTACCGGCGAAATCGCATTAACGAGAATTCCATGCTCTTTGCCTTCAACCGCGAGCACATTCATCAGACCTATCTGTGCCATTTTTCCCATAGCATAAGGGGCGAGACCACTGAGTGCATATTGCTGATAAATAGCTCTATCCGAAGTCGTCAGCACAATCCGTCCGTAGTTCTGTTGCTTCATAATCGGAAAGACAGCTTGAGCCAGCCACGTTGGTGCCTCTAAGTTAATGTTGATAGCGCGTTGTAGAAAATCAGGCGTCAGTTCTTGCACTGATTGGTATGCGACCCATCCAGCGTTGTGGATCAAGATGTCGAGGCGACCAAACTTCTCCAGCGTAGTTTCCACTAGACTTTGGCAGTTATCTCTACTATCAAGGATTACGTTGCTCGGGAACGCAACTCCACCTGCTTCTCGAATCCTGCTTGCAGCATCAGCCGCCACATTCGGATCGAATCCGGTTCCATCTTTGTTGACACCTGTGTCATGTATAACCACTCGTGCTCCTCTTTCCGCAAGCAGGCGGGCATAGGCTGCCCCCAAACCTCGCCCGCTTCCAGTAATAATAGCTACTTGATCGTCTAATCGAATCATTTAACCCACATTCCGCACCCTAACTGTCACAAAGGGGTTTTTACTGAATATTTTCTCGACAATGAGAGTAAAAAAATACTTCACTGGCTTGTATAGTCATATTATTTACCTATCCTAAAT
>CASBQA010000191.1 GCA_949127635.1 Nostocales cyanobacterium PMM_0069
ATTTACGCCTCTCATTTATTAACGCTAATTCTTCAACGCTACACTCCTGATTTGCCAAAATACCCAAAATCTTCAATCGGCTTTCGTCTGCTAAAGCTTTGAAAAATTGTAGTAATGTCTGAAATTGTTCTTTTTTCATAATTAGAGATTTGTAGTAAGCGCTGTACTCGCTTATTTAAGCGAGTACAGCGCTTACTACGAATTAGTTCACGGGACGGATAATCGCAGGTGTATTTTGAGTCTTCGATTGGAAAATGGCATCTATTGCCTCTTGTAAAGTTTCTGCCATGACGATGCGATTTTGGTAAACTACAATTACCCTGACTAAAGTTGGCAGGCTATTTTGTTCAGCTTCCAAATACAGAGGTTCAACATACAGAAGAGATTGCTCAATGGGAATTACCAACAAATTACCCTGAATCGCTCGCGAACCGGCGCGATTCCACAAAGAAATCTGCTGAGAAATTACCGGATCTTGGTTAATCAAAGCTTCTATTTGTTCTTGTCCATAAATCAGTTGCTGTTTGGGAAACTCATAAAGCAACAGTTTACCGTATTCCTCTCCATCGGAACGCGCAGCCAACCAAGCGATTAAGTTAGCGCGTTGAGTTGGTGTAAAAGGAAGCAGCAAAATAAACTCTTCTTTGGCAGCGGTTGGCAACTTCATAATTAGATAATAAGGCTGCACCGCAAGCGGTTTGTTTCCATAAATCTCGGTGGGTATCTGCCACAAATCTTCACGGTTGTAGAATACCTGTGCATCGGTCATGTGATAAGCTAGCAAACGTTCAGATTGAATGCTGAACAAATCCACCGGATAGCGGATATGACTTTTGAGAGCATCTGGCATCACATTTAGAGGTTTTAACAGGTTGGGAAAAATAGCCGCTAAAGTGTTGATAATAGGGTCTTGTGCATCGGCAACGTAGAAATTAACAGTGCCATTATAGGCATCGATGACGACTTTTACAGAGTTGCGGATGTAATTAAATTTATTGTTTCCTGGGTCAGAATAAGGATAGCGATCGCTTGTAGTGTAAGCGTCCAAAATCCAGTAAAGATAAGTCTTTTCACCTATACTATTAGTTCCACCTGCATCGGCTGCAACTAAATAAGGATCGCTATCGTAACGTAAAAAAGGAGCGATCGCCTGAACTCTTTCTAAAATATTCCGCCGAAATAGCAACTTCGTTTCTGTGTGAAAATTTCGCGCAAGCAGCATTTGCCAATCTTTTAGATACTCAGCAAACAACAACCGTCGCCACCTAGCACCAATCGCTATTCCACCGCGTCCATCATACATGTTATACACATTTTCGCTGCCGCTGGGATAGTCCAACTCTCGGTTGCTTGTCCCTGTCATTACATAAGTGTTAGTATTTTCACCATAATAAATTCGCGGTTCACCAATCGGAATACTTGCCCGAATTGCTTCATTTGATATCTGCAAAGAACCTTTACCGCTATCAACTCCAATATCCTTAACGTAATAATCGGGTAAGCCACCAGAAACTACAGTATTCACCGGACTAAGTGTAAACCCGTAACCGTGAGTATACACTAAATGTTTGTTTACCCAAGTCTGCGCTTGCTCCGGAACTGCTGTATAATCTAATTCTCGCGCCGCAATAATCGTCTGTTGCTTCTCCGTCAAAGCTTGACTATTCAGCTTTCCCCCTTGTCCCCTTGTTCCCCTTGTCCCTTCCTTCTTCAGCGTATAGCGGTCAATATCAGCACCTGAGAACTTATAATAAGGTCGAATTTGTTGTAATTGGCGATTGGTTTTTAGCAATGGACGTGTATCCCAAAGGCGAATATTGCGAATCGTCTGATTATTTTCTTGCAAAATCGCTGCTGTTAATTCACCTCTGGGGTCAAAAGTTCGCGCTTCAATCTTATTTAAATTAAATGCCTGTCGGGTATGTTCAATTGTGCGCTGAATGTATGGACGTTCGCGGGCAAGTTCATTCGGTTGAACGATGAGGCGTTGAACTGCCGAAGGTAATATTTTACCAGAAATTGCCGCTACCATAACGTAAATTCCTAATGCGTAAATCAGTTGACGCGGGTAAGGAACCGATTTGAAGCTAGTTTTTTTCGCTTTGGACAAAACTATTACTCGCAATAGCAGGTAAATTGCGATCGCCAATGCTAAAAAACTCAACCAGGTATAAATTGGTAACTGTATTTCGACAGCGGTATAACTAGCGCCGTAGTTTACACTATCAGTAGAATATAAAAGGTGGTAGCGCTGCAAGTAATAATGAAAAGCGATCGCTAACATCAACAAACTAGTTAAAGCGTTTAAATGCAGTCGCTGGGATACAGAAAAACCTTTAAATCTACCTTCACTCAGACTATTGCCCGATAGCAGATAAATTAATGCTACTGATGCTGCGCTATATAAAAATAGTCCTAACAACCAAGATGCTAACAAGTCCCAAATTGGTAGGGAAAAGACATAAAAACTAATATCTTTTTGAAATAATGGCTCAGTTTGTTGAAAACTAATGTTATGGAAATACTGTAAAAATTTATCCCAGCGTCCAGAAAGCAGAAAACCGAAAAGTAAACTGATGAGTAATGCGATCGCATTTAACCAAAACTGGTAATTACTCAAAATCAAAATTGTTAACCCCAGCAGCAATATAAGTGCTGAGTATTGAGTGCCGAGTTTTGAGTATAAAGAACTCAGTAAAGATTTTTCTAAAAAATGCCAAAAGTTCAGGGTTTCCTGACAATAGTAAATCAAAATTAATCCCACCAGCGCACTCAGTCCTAGCACTATTGGTAGGAGAAAACGCAAACTC
>CASBQA010000192.1 GCA_949127635.1 Nostocales cyanobacterium PMM_0069
CGAACCCACCAAGCTCTTAACCAAATTTTAACCGAGATTGTTACTAAGCAAATCTCATCTGATGATGCTTCGGGTTGGTTTGCTCATTGTGGTCTATTCATATGAAAACCGCTGTAAATACACGTAGAGACGTTCCGGTGGAACGTCTTTACAGAGTTTTGGGTTTTACGCATGTACTTGGTAAACCTGAAATCTGCTGTAAGACAATTTTTCTGTATAGATATCCGGCAAATCAACTATACTGTAGAGACATTTAGTCCGGAACTTTACACTGTTAGATAAACAATTACCAGATAAATTCTTTGTCTGCGGTGACTATTCGATTGCAGACATAGCCACCTATCCTTGAATATCCATTAGACATGTGGTAAAAATTAATTATACGTTAACCGAAACCCTTGTAGAGACGTTCCACCGGAACGTCTCTACGTATTTTCTACGCCTATGTCTAATCACATTGAACCCATAACAACTCCCCAGAAATAATCCTCAAAAGGTCTTTCATCAAGGTCGATGTGAAATTTTTTCGCCCAAGAATAAATATCCAAGCTGACACGTCCACTTTCTTGATCAAGCCACGAACCACCTTTAAATGAGATATTTCCTAATAACGTAATCCAGTGATTTGGGTAAGGTAAAAAAGGCTTTTTGCCGCCAAGCAGACCTGCGGCAGTAATCAAACCAAACGCTACACCGCCAGAATCGATAATAGCTGATGCTTCATTCAAAGCTTCGTATTCTCCAAATAAATATGTATGAATATACTTAACTTTTCGATAACCTAATACTTCTCGCGTCCAGCCTTTCATCTCCCAAGATTTTGTCATCCCAGACAAATTACGGATAATATCTGGTGCTTCTACTTCAATGTTAAAAATAAAGTTTTCTGCTTCTCTTAGTGTTGCTAAAACCATCCAATCGGCTTGACTTAATCGCAGTCTACCTCGACTTTTAACAAGTGTTTGAGATGCTTTAATGCGTGTAGTTTGTCCTTGAAAACCGCCAGTTTCAAATATACTACGGCAAATTTGCACATAACGCAATGGTTGTTTGCGAATAAGTTCAAACAAAATTGAAGCAGGTCCGCAAAACGGTTGTCCACCTTGGTTGACTTGAAATGGATCGCTAACACGCGATCGCATGTCCGCAAGTACTTGGTTTTTATCTAAAGTTGCCCAAACACCGGGTACATTGGATTTTTCAAAGTCTGCGATCGCGCTAGAAACTGCTGGATCTAACTGCTGTTCATTCATATATTTACGCTTATTACTGAAGGTGCCCGATTGTTAATTTCCTTGACTACACTACCGATTAACAGTAATTCGCAAATAATCTTAACAAATAGAACTATTTATACTCTTTCATCGACCGAATTTAAATATGCGTTATCCAGAACCCCTAGAGACTACCAAGTGCTACGTCTCTACATTCTTTTTCACTTGTGCTGGCAACTGCGATAAAATTCTCAAGCACAACGCACTCCACAGCTATGCAAATCAACTGGGAAACTGCCAAAACCTACGAAGATATTCTTTACCACAAAACTGACGGTATCGCCAAAATCACCATCAATCGTCCCCACAAACGTAATGCTTTTCGTCCGAAAACCGTCTTTGAACTCTACGACGCTTTTTCTGATGCCCGTGAAGATACTAGTATCGGGGTTGTACTATTTACTGGAGCAGGACCCCACACAGATGGTAAATACGCCTTTTGTGCTGGCGGCGATCAAAGTGTGCGAGGACACGCCGGTTATATAGATGATGATGGTGTACCTCGTTTGAATGTATTAGATTTACAACGCCTGATTCGTTCGATGCCGAAAGTAGTAATTGCTTTGGTGGCTGGATATGCGATCGGTGGTGGACACGTTTTACACTTAATTTGCGATCTCACCATCGCTGCCGATAACGCCATTTTTGGACAGACTGGTCCCAAAGTCGGCAGTTTTGATGGTGGTTTTGGCGCAAGTTATCTCGCTCGCATTGTCGGACAAAAAAAAGCGCGAGAAATTTGGTTTCTCTGTCGCCAATATACTGCACAACAAGCGGAGGAAATGGGTTTAGTTAATTGTGTTGTACCAATAGAACAACTAGAGGCAGAAGGAATTCAGTGGGGACAAGAAATATTAGAAAAAAGTCCCATCGCTATTCGCTGTCTCAAAGCTGCATTCAACGCTGATTGTGATGGACAAGCTGGTTTGCAAGAACTCGCCGGTAATGCCACTTTACTTTATTACATGACCCAAGAAGGTTCTGAAGGCAAACAAGCTTTTCTCGAAAAGCGTCCGCCAAATTTTCGGGACTTTCCCTGGCTACCTTAAAAGCTCAAAAATCGCACTTTTGCTTAAAGGTGCGATTTTTGAATATGTGAAGATTCTTTACAAATTGACAAATATTATAACCAAATTTCTTTTGAGCAGAGTAATTTGAAAATTTTGGTAATAATCAGCCCTTAAATTAAAACTGCCTGAGCTTCTGCCTGTTCAGATGTACAGACGGCTGTTTGGGAAACAGAAGCAACTGGAATTTTATCTAAACTAGAACCTAAAGAACTAGAAGCCAAAACTGGTGTTGCACCGGGCAAACTCCAAACATCTTCCAAACTTTCCCAGCTAGGTGCAAACGGTGGGAGCGCGAAAGAACAAGCCTTCCAACTTGCAAGAACTGGCGCTCCCAACTGTTGGCAAAGTCCGCCACGGCGTCCTTCTGGCTTGTAATGACGGCAATATCGGCAGGCAGAAGTCAAGACTTTAATGGGTTTCATCTGGGTTTATATTAAATCCCGTTAGGGCTGATTTCTACGTTCAATTCTGCTCTATATATAAATACCTATTTAAGCCATAAACCCTTTATTCTGTATATGTTCTAGCGATCCCGATGAAATAATTAACTTTAGGAAATTTTTATATTTGTGTCATATTTGGCAATAATTCAACTACCGTAAATATAGCCAGAACAGGCTCAAAGGCATTAGGGATCAAGGTTAAGCCTTATATTTTCGATTTGGTCAGGGTGTTAAATTAACTTCAAAAAATGTCACATAACATAGCTAACAGAAAATTAGGGGGAAATTAGAAGAAATTTTCAATAAGTATTCCTGTAGGAATACTGCTTAAGAAAGATAATTTTTATTTAAAAATATTAAATCATAAAGAAGCTTTTTCGTAGTCAGCACTTAAATGCTGTAAATAGGCGCTAAGTAAGTCGGCGCAATAAAACCAAACTGTGTGAAGAAAAGTAAACAAGGCTCAAATCCTTTTTCCCCCTGCTCCCTGCCCCCTGCCCCCTGCCTTGTCATAACGATAAATTTTAACGCCAACCGACTTATTTACCCCTACTACGTAC
>CASBQA010000193.1 GCA_949127635.1 Nostocales cyanobacterium PMM_0069
AATGCTTAAAAGAAAGCCCTGCCGAAGGCAGGCCGTATATTAAATTTTAAAACTTAAAACGATTTTTTCATTATTAAACAGTAGTGGTAGGTATATAAACACCCCCCGTTAATGACAGCTTGCTAAAGGAGAGACAGACGTCACGGATGGATTCGAACCATCATAAAAAGTTTTGCAGACTTACACCTAACCAACCGGCCACTTGACTGTTTAGATGCATCACACATCTTTTAACCCACATTGCAGCCAAAACCACTATTTTCCATCATTTTTCCTGATTATTTTGATTTTTAAATTCTGAAACCCTTGCTGTTAAAGGGTTTTGTTTTTTAGAATGCTTTGTAGTACACAGGGGGGTGTTCGTAAACCGGCAGGTATTTTTAGCTTTGTCGCCGATGTATTTAAAAGCTTCATTCAGACATAATCCCGATGTAAAGGATATTGCTGCTTACTATCGGTTGGTAGAAAGCTATCGTAATGAAAGCGACAGGGTTTGCCATAAGACACTTTTAAATATTGGCTTTTGGCCAGATGTAACAAACGAACAAAAAAATAAGGTAGTGTATCTTCTCAATGAAAGATATAAAAATGAGCTGGCTCTTTTTGAAGAAGCAGATGAACAAGTAGCCGAATGGGTAAATCGTTTTTGGAATGAGATGATTGCAACCAAAACCATCGATCGCAAAACGATGGAAGAAAAACACAGGCTGGTAAAAGCTGACACCATAAAACATAAAGAAGCCAGGGAGATAGGCACCGAATGGATATGTGCCAACACATGGAATCAGCTAAAACTTTCAGCACTATTTAAAACACTCGGCTGGAGTGAAGAAAAGATACAGCTGGCAATGACACAAGTGATCAGCAGGGCTGTATACCCGGCATCTGAACTGGCAACCAGCAGATGGATTAAAGAGAACTCTGCAATTTGTGATATTACTGGCTATGATGTAAACAAAATCAACAAAGACAAGCTTTATCAAAGTGCATTAGATTTATATCAGCACAAAACAGTTATTGAAAATCATCTGTCAACCACCACCAATGAGCTGTTTGATCTGCAAGACAGGATAATGCTCTACGACCTTACCAATACCTATTTTGAAGGCAGTAAAAGACATAGCCAATTGGCTAAATATGGACGCAGCAAAGAAAAGCGCAGTGATGCCAAATTGGTTGTGCTGGCAATGGTCATCAACATAGAAGGGTTTATCAAATATTCGGCTATCCACGAAGGGAACTATGCCGACACATCAGACATTAAAACACTCATTGAAAAATTAGGCTGTAATATCTGTACAGCCGCAAAACCAATAGTGGTAATGGATGCAGGCATAGCTACCGAAAAAAATCTGGATACGTTAACCCGGGAGGGATACAAATATGTGGTGGTGAGCAGGTCAAAAATAAAAGATTACCAACCGGTGCACCAAGGAAAAGAAACGTATCTGGTTACAAAATCTAAAAAGATAATAAGACTATCATTGGTGAAAAGTGAAAAATATACAGATAGTTTTTTGAAGGTAGAAAGTCCAGCCAAAGCAACGAAAGAGCAAGGCATCAAAAACAGGCTGGAGCAGGGTTATGAAGAGCAATTAAATTTAATAAAACAAAGCTTAAGCAAACCAAGAGGTATTAAGAAGGTAGATAAAGTGCAGCAAAGAATTGGCAGGGCCAAACAAAAATACCCGTCTATCCATCATCTATACAATATCAGCTTTGACATAGACGCTGCTACCCAAACAGTAAAAAATATAAGCTGGCAAAAGGATATCGCAAAAGCCGAAGAAGCAAATAATAAATTAGGTGTCTATTTTTTAAGAACAAATTTAGAAGATACAGACGAAGCATTAGAATGGATGATCTACAATACCATAAGGGAGATAGAATCTACCTTTAGAATATTGAAAACAGATTTAGACCTACGCCCTATTTATCATAAAAACGATCAATCAACCATGGCGCACTTGCATTTAGGATTATTGGCCTATTGGCTTGTAAACACCATACGGCATCAGCTAAAACAATCGGGTATTAAAGATGATTGGCAGGAAATAAAAAGAAAAGCATCCACACAAAAATCAGTGCTGACAACAGCACAAAACAGTTACGATAAAATTATACAAATTAAGCGATGCACAGAACCTACCGACGACCTTAGGAAAACCCACAATGCCCTGAAACAACAAAAATCAAAACCCTTTAAGCAAATTAAATTTGTAGTACACAGACCGCCACCCGGGAAAATTGAAACGCAGGCTATCGCTCAATTCAGCGATTCTTAGCTGCAATGTGGGTTAAAGTAGCTTCATTACTTTCTTTTAATACCGCTTCTATTAAATTTATTTTTCTTAATTCAGTGAACATGGAGTACCTCCTTTTAAGTTTTAACAAATTTACTTTTAATAATTGAAATTTTTATTACTACTAATATTAAACACTGCTTTCTTGTCCTCAAAAAACAGTCGAAGTTTTATTACGAACTTCAATTTCTTTTTCTTCAAACTCAATCATCTTCCTCATCGTCATCATCAATAAAAATTTCATAGCCGGTTCCTTCTTTCCATTCATCTTTCTTTACTTCGCTGCCGCCAATTAAATCTGCTACCAACGATGTCCAACCTGTTTGATGGCTGGCACCCAGGCCTCTTCCGGAATC
>CASBQA010000194.1 GCA_949127635.1 Nostocales cyanobacterium PMM_0069
AGCGATCGCTTTAGGGCAAGGTCTGAATTTATATACGGTGCGTGATCTCTTATATTACTTTCCCCGCGACCATATTGATTATGCGCGTCAGGTGAGTATCCGGGAGTTGCAGGGGGGAGAAACGGTGACGATAGTGGCAAAGGTAAAAAGTTGCAACTGCTATGTTAGTCCCCGCAACAAGAAATTAATGATTTTAGACATACAGTTGCAAGATAATACTGGCAAAATCAAAGTTAGCCGCTTTTTTGCGGGTACGCGCTTTACTAGTCGCGGTTGGCAGGAAACTCTAAAGCGTCGTTATGCAGAAGGTAGTATTCTCGCAGCGTGTGGGTTAGTGAAAAGCGGTAAATACGGCTTGACGCTGGATAATCCAGAATTAGAAGTTTTGGCACAACCGGGAGATCCGATTGAGTCTTTAAATATGGGTCGAGTGGTGCCGATTTACTCCTTAACAGAGGGTATAGCGGCAAATGTGGTTCGAGAAGCAGTAATTGCTGCTTTGCCATGTGCGGCTCATATGAAAGACCCTTTGCCCAGTGGGTTGCGACAGAAGTATAATTTGATGGAATTGAAAGATGCGATCGCTAATATTCATTTCCCCAAAGACAGCGACACTCTCAAAGTTGCCCGTCGTCGTCTCGTCTTCGATGAATTTTTCTATTTGCAACTAAGTTTACTACAACGCCAGCATCAAGCACGAGCGATTCAAAAAAGTGCCATTCTCGCTCCCAAAGGTGAGTTAATCGAACAATTTCACAAAATATTGCCTTTTAAACTCACCGGTGCTCAAACCAGAGTTGTCAACGACATCCTCAACGACTTACAAAAACCCGCAGCGATGAATCGTCTTGTGCAAGGTGATGTCGGTTCCGGTAAAACTGTTGTGGCAGTAATTGCCATTATCGCCGCAATTCAATCAGGTTATCAAGCTGCGTTGATGGCTCCCACCGAAGTTTTATCAGAACAGCATTATCGTAAGTTAGTTAGCTGGTTTAATTTGCTAAGTTTGCCAGTAGAATTACTGACAGGTTCGACAAAAGCAGCAAAACGGCGACAGATTCACGCCCAACTAGCAACGGGTGAATTACCTTTGTTAGTGGGAACACATGCCTTGATTCAAGACCCAGTAATCTTTCATCGGCTCGGTTTGGTGGTAATAGATGAACAGCACCGCTTTGGAGTGCAACAGCGGGCGCGTTTGCAGCAAAAAGGCGAACAACCTCATGTATTAACTATGACAGCAACGCCTATACCGAGAACCTTAGCGCTGACGATACACGGAGATTTAGACGTGAGTCAGATTGATGAATTGCCACCGGGAAGGCAGAAGATACAGACAACAATGCTGACGAGTAAGGAACGTACTCAAGCTTACGATTTAATTCGCCGGGAAATCGCTCAGGGACGGCAAGTTTATGTAGTTTTGCCGCTGGTGGAAGAATCAGAAAAATTGGATTTGCGATCGGCTGTGGAGGAACATCAAAATCTACAAGAAAGCATTTTTCCAGAGTTTTCGGTGGGACTGTTACATGGTAGAATGAGTTCGGCTGATAAGGATGAGGCAATTAGTAAATTCCGCGATCGCCAAACTCAAATTCTCGTTTCTACCACCGTCGTTGAAGTCGGTGTAGACATCCCAAATGCTACAGTCATGCTCATTGAAAATGCGGAACGCTTCGGCTTATCTCAGTTGCATCAATTGCGGGGACGTGTCGGTCGGGGTGTAGCGCAATCATACTGTTTGTTGATGAGCAATTCTCGAAGTCCCGATGCAGAAGCGCGGCTAAAGGTTTTGGAACAGTCCCAGGATGGCTTTTTCATCTCGGAAATGGATATGCGTTTTCGCGGTCCCGGTGAAGTGTTGGGAACTCGTCAATCAGGTGTGCCAGATTTTACCTTGGCGAGTTTAGTTGATGATGAAGAAGTGTTATTGCTAGCGCGGCAAGCAGCTGAGAAAGTGATAGAAATAGATCCAACTCTAGAGCGTTGGTATTTGATGAAAGAAGAGTTGAAGTATCGTTACGAGCGGTTGATGGGTGGGACAATTTTCACGTAAAGAGTCAAAAGACAAAAGTCAAGAGTTATATAATTTCTGTATGAAGATGGGCGCAACATTATATCCTACCCTGATAATTAACATTTTTTACAAAACATCATCAATTATAATTATAACTTACCTGCTTAAACATAACATACACTTATGTCTACTCCTTGTTGAGCAACTAATCAATCCTTATCTAGTGGTCTGTCAATTTTATTTTGACGGTTAGAGAGACGCGATAAATCGCCGTCTCTACAGGGAATCTATCCATCAATTATTTATTGACAGACTACTAGCTTGTATGACTGTTACAATCGAAATCGATTAACCACTTCTCAAACTTTGGAAGAGCTGATGAGTATAGATCTGTTTGATTACAGCTTGGAACACATCTTTTCTTACAGTGCAACCCTCAAAAACCCACCTGAGATCATTGGATCTGTTCCAGAAGGAATTCGGGCTAACTTCTACGTAACTGGGGGAGAGGCAAGAGGTACGAAGCTGAATGGCAAGGTTCTTCCCGTCGGCGGGGACTGGCTGACTATTCGTCCTGATGGCGTGGGTATACTCGAT
>CASBQA010000195.1 GCA_949127635.1 Nostocales cyanobacterium PMM_0069
AAGCGTGTAGTTGTGAGTTTATGGAGTGTGAACGATTTGAGTACAGCCACTCTGATGAAGAACTTTTACCAAAAGATGCTGGAAGGAAAACAAAATCCGGTTGCGGCAATGCGAGCAGCACAGTTAGAAATGTGGGACTCAGGAAAAGGGAAAGCACCTTATTACTGGGCTGCGTTTACTGTGCAAGGTGAATGGCAATAAGAAGGCACAATTAAAGGGAGTATCGCAATTTGGCAAAAACGCCCACAGGCTAGAAGCCTTGGCGATTGGAAATCGCGGCTACACAGACAAAACCCACCTCCGTGGGTTGTGGAAAGCCAAGATGTTTGTCTTAGTCCGCGCAGGCGGACTTTGCCTGTGTAGTAGCGAATTATATTCGCCCAAAACTTTTCAAACATCCTTCTTAAAACTACCGTTCAGTATAAGGTAATATAATTTTGATAAACTCAGAATATCCGGGTTTAACAGATAAAAAAGTAGGGTATTGTATGTTAATCCCTATCAGGGATTGAAATGGATATTTATCAAGTTGCTATTCGTCCTCTTTTATTTAATCTGTTAAAAGCAGATCCAGAGCAGTTACACTCCACAACGATTCGCAGTTTAAAATGGCTGTCGCAAACAAGCAATAATCCACCCGCTAGTTGGATAAATCACCGCTTGCAGCAGTCTTTTTGTCTTGAGGATGCACGTTTAGAACAAAATCTATTTGGGCTAAAGTTCCCAAATCCTCTTGGGTTAGCTGCTGGATTTGATAAAGATGGGGTTGCTGCTCCTATTTGGTCGAGTTTGGGATTTGGCTTTGCCGAACTAGGAACTGTCACTTACCATCCACAGCCAGGAAATCCCCGTCCCCGTTTGTTTCGTTTGCCGTTGGATAAAGCCGCTCTTAACCGCATGGGCTTTAATAATAGTGGTGCGGCAGTTATGGCAAAACTTTTGTCAGAAAGCCAGCAGAATTTAATCTCAATCCCAATCGGTATAAATTTGGGTAAATCTAAGGTGACACCCTTAGAAGAAGCTGCATCTGACTATCTCAACAGTTTTCGCTTACTTAAAGATTGTGGAGATTATTTTGTTGTTAATGTATCTTCGCCAAATACGCCAGGATTGCGATCGCTTCAAGATGCCTCTATGCTTAGTTCAATCTTGGATCTCTTGCAAAAAGAAAACACTGCACAAAAACCGATTTTTGTCAAGATAGCACCAGATTTAGAATGGGAAGCGATCGCTGATATAATTTCCCTTGCTCAGACATACCATTTGGCGGGGATTATTGCTACTAATACCACCATCCGCCGCGATCAACTCAAAACGCTGGTTATTGAGCAAACCGGCAAATCTGTCCAAGAAGAAGCCGGTGGAATTAGTGGTGCCCCATTAGGCGATCGCTCCACAGAAATAATTCGGTTTATTGCCGCGCAAACCCAAGGTAAAATGCCGATAATCGGCGTTGGTGGCATCTTTTCCCCAGAAGACGCTTGGGAAAAAATTACTGCCGGCGCTAGTCTCATCCAAGTTTACACAGGCTGGATTTACGAAGGTCCGATGATGGTACGTCGTATTCTTCAAGGCTTGCTTTCCAAATTAGAGCAAAACGGATTAAATTCCATCTCCGAAGCCGTAGGTTTACAAATGAAAAAGAGGGGAAAAGGGTAAAGGAAAAAAGGGGAAAGGGGAGGAGTTATATCATGTCCGTTTAATTAACAGTAATAAAAACGTCGCAACCGTCGTAGAGACGTTCCGGCGGAACGTCTTTACATCATAAGTAATTTTCCGGACATGACATTATTTAAAATTAGTAGAAATGTTTCAAATTACTTCTTTACCTTTTCCTTTTCCCATGAGTCCCTTTTCCCCTCTTCTGTAAAAAATAAGAATGAATTTATTTTATTTTGCCTATTAATGGCGTTCCTATATGAAAAAGCCCTTAATTAGCCCGTTTAGGCAAGCTCTGTGTGTTTAGCCCCAGGCTTCCAGCCTGAGGGTATTAAAGCACAACTTCTAACTTTTGCCTTCTTCCTCCAACGGGAAAAACTCCTTATTTGTCCGGGAAAAACTCCAAGCAATCCCATCAGGATCTTTGCTACGACTCCACTCAGAAAAATCTGGATCGTTTCGTCGCTTATATACCGTGCTGGAATAAACCTTTAGCCGTTTAGCCAGTTCCGATTGGATAAGAGAGCCAAAAACCAATTGTTTATCCAGAGGTTTTTTCACTTCCTCTGTTGTTGTTTGTGTTAATGATTCAGATTCTGCTTCTGCTTTTTCCTCCTGTACCTTAGGTAACGGTGCTGCCAGTAATTGTGTATTAATGCCAACAGGTAAAGATGCAAATTCTTCAATTGGCTCACTACTGTCAAGTATGCTGCCCAGAATGCTACCAGTGATGAAATGATAGACCGGATTGCTGTCTTCATTCAGGATGCTAGCGCCAAATTCCGTAGCTTTAGTATCTAGGTAACGTTTTGCCCTTTGCCCAGAAAAATTGCCCTTGATTGCCAAATCTATTGGCGTAATTCTTCCCTGGCTTTCCCGAATCATTTTATTGAAAGTAGGGTTAACTTCTTGACACCACTTTTGCCATTTATAGCGCTGCCAAAGATTAAAACCAGCTACCAGCAAAATAACACCCAGCAAAACTCGCCAGGTGGAAACCAGGAAAATAATTAAAAAACAGATTGGCAAAAGTAGAGCGAGAAAAGGCTTCCCGCTACTTTCTATGGATTTTTCACTCATGCCGATTATTGCCCACTGACTTTTTGGGAAATAATATTATCTTGGCAAAAATTGACACGTTTGGTTGTAGTATTTGGCAAAATGTAGCAAATTTGCCGACAAAAAAGAAGGGGGAGTGGGGCAGTGGGGGAAAGGGAGAGTAATTCTTCTTTCTCCCCCTCCCCC
>CASBQA010000196.1 GCA_949127635.1 Nostocales cyanobacterium PMM_0069
ATGTATCGCACCCCGGAACAACTAGCTCATTTGCTGTCAGCATTGCCATCTCTGCACATAACGCAGATATCTCGAAAGCACTATGCAAAAGCTGTTATGTCAACTTGAGCGATCGCGGTCTATTAGTTACATTTATAGTTTCCACCTCTGCTGAAAAGAGCTTAGAAAACGTTCAAAAATAGCCGTTAATGTAAAGACGTTCCGGCGGAACGTCACTACGAGGGTTGCGATATTTTTATTAACGTTAATTATCAGGACATAATATAAGTTATCAATTTGTGTTTAGAGATACTCAACAAATCTCTATGAAGCAAATATGTAGCAATCTAAAAAGCTCATAGCTAACAGAAGTTTTTGACTTCGCAGTTATTGTCAAAGAAGCGATAAACATCAACTATGAAACGTGAAACCCTAGCAGAATTAGTTGCTCGTACTGTAATTGAGTTTGAAAAACGCGAGGCACTGCTACATAAACAACAAGATCCGATACGACAGCAAAAACAGGACAAACCTAAACCCCGCAAGTCCAAAGCTGCCTAATACAACAAGGCAAAAGTAAAAAGTAAAAAGTAAAAACAAAGAAAGAAAACTTATGCTGCAAGCTTTTTACCTTTAAGATAGTATAGCGTTTCCTAGTCTACTGAGGTACAAATTTATCTGCGTCCATCGGCGTTTATCTATCTTCCGAAGCGGTTAATTCAATATTCTGTACCTCATGAATGTGGGAATCGCTATAGCTTTATTTACGCCGTGTTGTACTAGCTTAATATAAATGCAGTAATTTAACCGCAATGACTTTGTTGCCATCTACCGTTATTTTTCTTATACACCCTTTAAGTAAAGCTTGTTTATCTTGCGGTTCTAAACTTTGCCAATACCTCTGGTTTGAAAATGCCAAAACAATCCGTTCTTTGGCAATTAGGTATTGCTTGGAAGTTTCGCTTGTGGTAGCGATCGCATCCGCAATCTGGCTCAAAATATCTTCCTTCGCTTTTTCAATCGCTGGATTTGATGGTAAAGCATCGAGGGTATTCAAAGATGCCCGCAGCGTTTTAACTTCTGCGGGTTCTTCTCTCACTTGAACTTCTTGCTCTACTAGTGCTGCTAACCTTTCAGCTTCCCGTACCAACCATTCGATGACTTGCTTTTCTAGTTCATCATTAGAAATCATCCGCTTGTTGTCGCAAGCTCCAGTGCGGTAAAAACTGCATTGGTAGTGATGACGAATTAATCCGGTACGTTTTACCAATTTTTTCGATTGACGACTGTAAGCAGCCCCACAATGAGCGCATTTAACTATATTAGCAAATACGTTGGTGTATTTTTGTTCGTTTGCCCAGCGATTATTGCGATTTTGGCGAATCATCGTTTTTACCCGCTCGTGTTCCTCACGGGTAATAATAATTTCATCGTGAGTTTCCCAGGCAACTTCCCACTCATCAAAGGGCTTGCGATGCCCGCCACTATAATGCACTGTATCATATGCTGTTCCCCCTGCATAGATGGGATTGACTAGCTGCGATCGCAAGCCAGAAATTGACCATTTCAATCCTGTATACGGATAACGCAGATTTAGTCCAGAACCACGAGTTTTATTAATATTTTCAATCGCTATCTCTTCTATTTCTCCAAGTACATTATTTCGGTTATTTTTTGATTTGGAAACTGCCTGAGCCTGAATCCCAAAAATATCATGTAATTGTCTGGCAGTCTCTGACACTGTACCCACACTAAAAAAAATATCAAACACAAATCGCGCCAATTGGGAAACATTCATTTCTGACTTATTCGCAATTAAGCAAACGCACGGACGGTTATCTTTGACGTATTTCTGTCCATCTGTTATATATCCTAATGGTGCGTTCCAGTGGGGCTTTTTATTCGTCTTGCGAGTTTCGCGTTCCTTTTTTACACGCATCGCTAACATTTTCACCTCATACTTTGCTGCTGCTAACCGCACATCAATTGTTAGTTCCCCACCAATACTCGACATCTCAAACGGCTCATCAATTGCTGTCGGTTGGATACCCTTTTTCTTTAATGCATCCATCAACCGATAAAACATTATTGATGACGACGTTAAACGGTCGATGCGGATAAATAACAACTTTGAGACTTTCCCAAAAGCGATCGCATCCACATCATCAATTAACTGCAAAAGACCTTTGCGCTTATCGCTAGTACGGCTTTCGACATCGTAATATATTTTCGTGGCTCCAGCACTCCGCAAACGACGCATCTGTTTAATTAACGCTCCTTCATCCTCCGCTTGTTCGTCAGTCGATACCCTCGCATAAGCCCAAACTTCCATATAGTTCAGTTCTGTATAGTCAAATATAGTCAGACGTGGTTTTCTACAAACTGCCACTTCGTTCACAGAACCTTAAAGGCATCTAGAATGGGGTCAAGATGAGTGACTTTAAAACCAGCTAGATTTACCCGGATTGGGTCAACTAAGACCTCTCTATCCCCTGTCTCGTTCGCTTTTAGCGTCTCCCTTTGGGAGAAAGCATTGGGGAATTCTTTTGTAAGTATATTGTAACTGGCGTTAATGTCAGCATTGCACAATCGCCCAGATTTCGTTTGATAGAGTCCGCGACATATTCGCTTACCTGAAGCCTTCCAATATAAAGGCTTACTGCCATAAACAGGAATAAAATCACCATCCAGAAAACTGGATTGGCTAGTGTAGGACTCCTCCCGAACAATAATATCAATCCCCGCTAATAAGCCTTTGTAGGTGAGCATATCAATCAATTGCCCGTGGGGTATTAAGACGAATGCTTGATTATTTCTCTTACCAATATTAACACCGCGCTTCCAGTCAGCATTTTTACCAATCACTAACTTAGTAACTTCTAACTTAACAAGTAGTTCAATTACATAATTAGATGCACGGTGCAAATAATTTCTGACTTTGAAGTTACGTTTAGTCGTTAGGTGCTTAATCCTTTTGGATGTCCTAACCCCACTACGGCGTTGCAATGTAGCACGTTTTTTGTTGAAGAATTGATTCATGCTTTTGAGTGGACGACCGTTAACGAGAACAGGTTTAAATCCTGGCACGTTTGATGTTACCGCCATTAAATTATCAATCCCCAAGTCAATAGCAGCAATGTGTTCTGTACTTTGACTCAATTGGTGATCGCTAACCTCATAAACTACTTCTAAAACATAGTGGTCAATTTTTGGCACGATGCGAGACTGACAATACCGGGATTGTTTTATCCGAGTGTCAAAGCTGTAGTCAATACTGCTCAGTTTAATTTGCCCAGACTCTTTAAATACTTTCTTAGAAGTTGCTTGTTCAGTAAAAATTAAAACACAGCGTCCATCCTTGGGTTTATATCCCGGTATTTTCGGTTTCCCAGTAAAATCCCTATTGTCTAATTTATAGGCTTGCATTGCTGCAAAGTATCCTTTCCATGATTTGTCCAACAATCTGAGGACTTGCTGTGCAACTTTAGCTGGCAGTGTTTTGTACTCCTGGCTTGGCTGCATTAACTTGTCCATTGAGTTGTAGGACGGCACACCATGACCATAGATGAATGATTGACGGATACAGTAATTAGCAGCGTTCCATAAGTTCTTAGAAGCAAATGACATTGCATCTATCTGCTCCCATGCCAGATGACTTTTCTTAATGACTCGCTGCTCTACTAATTGCATTCTGCTATCTTTAATGTGTAACCGAATGGTAACACACAATGAGAGATAAAAGGTTAGTTGTGCGCGTCACAGAATACGAATTATTGCAACTGCAACAAGAGGCTGACAATAGGGGAGTGTCTAGCTCTGATGTGGTTAGGGGGTGGATTGCACAACTTAACAAACCCAAGGAAAAGACTATGGCTGATTAGATATGACTATGTTTTGTTTAAAGTTTTACAATACCGCACCTCACAGCAATATATAAATATTACCTGATAGTGAGCGCATTGGTTCTTTGCTGTTCACCGAACCCGTAGATTTGCTCATCGGTAACTCCTATGGTAAGTACTTGTGGCGCGATTGCAAAGTTCCCCTGGTTCGCATCGGCTATCCCATCATGGATCGTCACCACATGCACCGTTACGCCACCGTCGGTTATCAAGGTGTGATCAACTTGCTCAGTTGGGTTGTTAACACCGTGTTCGAGGACATCGATCAAAACACCAACATTCCTTCTAAAACTGATATTTCTTACGACTTAATTCGTTAGAAATTTCATCTTCGCGTGCCAAAAAAGGAAAAGGAGTAAGGTAACTGGGTAGTGGGTAGTGGTTAGTAG
>CASBQA010000197.1 GCA_949127635.1 Nostocales cyanobacterium PMM_0069
CACCACTTGACAAATAAGCTGCCTCCTCGTATTGAACCAGGTGCTGTATTGCGATAAGGTATGCTGTACTCTGGTGGCAGAGAACGACTTTTGGGATGAGAAAGCCAAGCTCGCAGTAAATTTCGATAGTCGAGGTGTAAATCTCCGAACAAGCAGCTTGAGGAAGCGAGGAACCGATTTCCCAACTATAAAAGCCAGGAACAGAAAAAATAAGAAAATTGCCAGTCTAATTCCAATTCCAATCAGAAGCTTTTGCGTTGCTTCGTCCAGCAAAAACCCAGGTTTTATAATCAGTAGAGTCTCCATTTCAGCCTAAGAGTTAAGGTTAGATAGTAATCGGTGCATCAACATCTACTGGTCTTTCTTCTAGATCGAAGGCAATACCATACTCTTTTAATCGCAAAGCGATAGTTTGTTTTGCCATATCTAGCAACTGGCTCCCCATTCCCATTGACATCTCACCAGAACCAAGAATAAAAAAGTTTATTTGAGCCTGAGTTATGTTGGCTCTTCCATCTTGGATAACATCTTTAAATATCACATCCGTGTTCCGAGAGTCAACACCGAAAACTTCTCTGGTACTTTCAAATATGACTTGACTAATCAAAGCTTTTTCATCTTCCAGCACAACTCGATAGAAATTTAGATAAACCAGAGAAACGAGTTTTTTCGCTCCCGTGAAGTTCTCGATACTCATGTTTGTCAGAGAATTATTAGGAACTATGGTTAAAGTTCCTTTGCCAGAATTACGAATTTTAGTGGAACGCAACCCAATGGACTCGACTCTACCAAATGTACCATCAGGTAAACCGATATAGTCATCAATAATAAAAGGTCGATCAACATAAAGTATGATCCCACCTAACAACTGCTCCAAAGTCTGTTTCGCTGCGAAAGCAATAGCTATTCCCCCAACTCCCAAGCTTGCTGTTAAACCTAAGACATTGATGTGATGAGTCTGAGCAAAAATGAAGAAAATAACGATGAAAATGACTAGATCAGCTACGGCATTACCTACTATCAATAATTCACCGTTGATTTTACGACTTAGGGCAGTTTCTTGCAAGTAAGCTTCGTAAAATTTCTCAAACAAACGAGAGCTTAACCAGCCAACTGTAATCGCAACTAGCAACCCTATAGCCAATTCAAGGTAGTTGAGCCAACTCGGTTTAGGAATCACTAACAAAGTCAAGTCAATCAGGACTAAGGCAATAGTTGATACCAAAAATTTTTGGTAAGAAGATACTACTTTTTCATACATTTTTCTTCCTTCATGAGAGAAGAAGCGATTAGTCATTAATTCACTCATTTTTTTAAATAAGAAAGCTAAAAGAAATAACAGACCCAAAAAACTGACTACTACCCCTATGCCACAAGCAATAATGACTAGAGGAAGTAGATTATCTCGAACTGTTTCCGAAAAGAGTTTGATATCCAAAATGCAAGCAATTCCTTTATACTTTATTCTTTTTTGTTCAAGATTATATCACGATAAACGATTTTAGCTAGTATTAAG
This sequence comes from Nostocales cyanobacterium PMM_0069, assembly GCA_949127635.1. Classification (GTDB taxonomy): domain Bacteria; phylum Cyanobacteriota; class Cyanobacteriia; order Cyanobacteriales; family Nostocaceae; genus Hassallia. Next base: position 1,517 of record CASBQA010000197.1, read on the forward strand.
TTAAGCGATCGCTCAAAAACCGCAATCACTTTAATACACATACTTGCACTACTGTCAAACTAATTTAATTACCCTTGCGACTCTTCCCAAATACCATTTGAGTGCGGGATCTGATGGCGCGACAAGCCCACCGTAATCATTACAATGTATAATACAATACCGTTCAGTTAAGCCGCAAATCCTTGTAGAGACGTAGCAATGCTACGTCTCTACAGGTCTAAAATCAGTACCAAAAATCCTTAACTGAACTGTATTGATGTATAATAGCACTCTCCTAGCTCATCGCTGATAGCATAAATAGTAATTATTACCTAAACGCATTTTCCCCTCCGTTTTTCTTTCTGGAAGAGATTTTATTAATGAATGCGATCGCATCCACTGGCAACTTGGGTTACTGAGAAACAAATATCTTTGCGGTAAATGGGGCTATATCAGCGGTTAGAGTATCTTCATCAACTTTCACTGAAGTTTCAGTTAACCAATCTTGCCAGGATTCAGCCGCTGGGAAGTTGGGGATTTGATATTCTGGCAAATTTTGGTCAGAGAAATTTACAACGACGACGATGCGAGAACCTTGGGAATTCCAGCGAGTGTAAGCTAGGAGTTTGGCTTCCGCATTTTCGTGGAAAAACTCAATATTATCGCTTTGCAAAGCTGGATTTTGCTTGCGAAAAGCGATTAGTTTTTTGTAATATTCAAATAAATCGCGATTTTCGTCTCTTTCCAACAAAGCCCAGGCTATCTTTTTCGGCTGAGTCACGGTTTGGCTTTTGCGCTTATGTTCGCCAAATTCTTCACCCATCCACAACATCGGTATGCCCATTGCTGTCATTAATAGTACAGCACCTAACTTGGCGCGGACAAATGCAGCTTCATCAAATATACCGCGATCGCCTAATTCTCTAAATATATGTTCGCGATCGTGAGTCGCTAAATAATTTACCACATTTATCGCAGTGGCATAACCTTGCTGTTTCGGGTCTAAAACCTCCTTCAGATGGTCTAATTCAAATTTTTCACCGCAAATGTGAGGAATCATAAAGTAGCGAAAACTTTCATGCCAGCAAGCATCCATCGGTCCTTCTGGCGCTGTCACCTTGCTTGTATCGGGAATGTTTTCAGCAATATTATAAAACGGCTTGGGCGCAGTATTCTTTTTTGATTGTTGAGCCAGCCAATCCAAAAATTCATAGTTAGCTAATTGCCGCACTGCATCAAAGCGAATTCCATCAATGTGATACTCCTGAACCCAATAGCGCACCACATCCCCAACGTATTTCCAAGCAGGTTTAACGTCTAAAGTCTCGTCATAATTATCATAATTAAATTCCGGTCCCCAATAATTGTTGGGGTCTTCCGGATAATGCATGTATTCGTAATACCAATAATTTCTATCAATCAACATTAACGGGCATTCTTCATCTGTATGGTTGTAAATTCCATCCATGAAAACCCGAATATTTCGACTATGACACTCGTCAATAAACTGCTTTAAATCTTCTGTTGAGCCATAGCTTGATTCTGTCGCGAAAAAGTGCCGTACTTTGTAGCCCCAGTTATAATCGCCTGGATACTCATTTACTGGCATTAATTCTATCGCATTAATTCCCAATTCGCGCAGATAATCTAACTTTTCAATGGCATCTACATATTTTCCACGTTTGTTATCGTCAACTTCGCCACCTGTAAAATCGGCAACGTGCATTTCATATATGACTAACTCATGATTTTCTGGCAATATTTTATCGTCGTGCTGCCAAACATAAGTATCAACTATTCGCTGACCATCTTTTACCCGCACTATACTGACTTTTTTTTCATCATCTACATCTGTGGCATAAGGGTCAATTACATCCACCCATTCATCTGGTTGAAAATTTGGGCTTTTGCTTTGAACACGAAATTTGTATTCATAAACACCGTCTTCTATTTCTACATGAATACGAAAATAACCATCTTCGCCTTTTTGCATGGGAATCTCTTTCCAATCAGAAAAAGACCCAATTAAAGCTGCTTCTTTGTTACGAGGAGCAAACAAATTAAATTCGATTGAGCTTGCCATTTTTACCTTTTAAAATAATTATTTTGGTTCTATCAGATAAAATTATTTTGGATTATAAAAATAAGTTAAGCTTCTTTCTAAAGTAATATTATGTCCGCTTAATTAACATTAATAAAAACATTGCAACCCTCGTAGAGACGTAGCACTGCTACGTCTCTACAATATATGTGATTTCCGGGACATGATACAGCAGATTGCGTTGTTATTAAATACACGTAGAGACTATTCTGTGCTACGTCTTGTGAGCGGGATTTGGGTTTTACGCATGTACATCATTTACCTGAAATCTGCTGTATAAGATCAACAAATTGACACTCCCCGCGATCTTCAAGGGCGGGGCGCAAAATGTCAATTAACTAACAGCTACAGAAGCATCCGCCATAGATTTATTATCTAAAATAGGCTTGCGATTTTTTAGGTCAAACTTATATCCATGTGGCAAAATGTGCAGCTTGGCTCCGCAAATCGCCAAAGGCTCATCTTTCAAAATGTCGTTAATGTTGCTATGTGTAGCTTCTGATTCATCGACAACGGTGATGCAACCTTGCCCAATTACTTCAAATTCGTTATCGGTAACAACCATTGCGGTATTCTCATCAATACCAAATCCCAAGTCGGCAGGCTCCATCATTAAAGCTGAAATTAAGCGTCCCAAGCGTCCGCGCTGTGAGAAATGTTGGTCAATTACCACCCCAGGCAAAAAGCCCATACCGGGTCCCATGTCCACGGCGTTAATCCGAGGATTTGTTTCTGAATCGCCTTCCACAATCATGACATCTGGCATGACAGCAGCTCCGGCACTTGTGCCACCGATGACAATTCCTTCAGCACAGCGTTTGTGAATTGCAGTATCAAGCTCTGTGTCTTTGAGGATATTGATAATCCGCGCTTGATCCCCTCCAGTAAAAAATACGCCTGTAGCTTTGTCAACTGCTTCCAGCGCTGTCGATGAAGATGCATCTTCACGACTTTCGGTGTCAATTATCCTAACATTCTCGGCTCCCAGCCGCTCAAACACTCTGATGTAATTTTCCCCTACTTCTCTTGGTAGTTCGGTTGCTGCTGTCATAATGACAATTCTGGCTTTTGTGCCGCCAGCACGTCGCACAAACTCACGCAGGATCTGGCAATCGCCTTCTTTGTCTTCTGCACCGCCAATAATCACCAACTGCCGTTTGGTTTGGGTCGCCGCCATGATGCCTCCGGATTTGAAGTCTGTTATTTTTAATCAAACACGACAATTTGAACTATAAAAACATCCATATGGTAGATTTAGATACAAAAATTAGATATCAAATGTAGTATGTTTTTTAGATATGCTGCTCAAAGTTGAGAAAGCTAATAATTTTGGTTTAATGAAAAACATCTGACTGGCGATCGCCAAATCGAATCCTCAGTCAGATGTAATAAGATGCACTTAAATTGTGTAAAATAGTTCTACATCTTTAGGTAGATTTATCAGCAAAAATCTCTACCTAATGGAACTACTAAAAAGCAAGCTGTTTAAAAAAGAACGTGCCTCTTGCAGTGGGAAATGTCTGGGTTTGCCCTCGAATAAAATTTGGAACTCGTCGCTGTCTGCACCATCACCATAACCGGAAATAAGTTTGCGATGAAATGCTTCTTCGGCAAGTTGTCGAATTTCATTTCTAAGAGCAGCTTTTGTGCCATTCATTCTCGGCTGTCTCCTAAATTTTTCTTTTATAGCTCATTAGTTATAAACAATACGAGGTGTAAACTGCACCTTTCAAAGGTTATACATTTGGCAATGGATAATTAAAAAGTCTTCCTTAAAGCTTCATAAAGAGGGGGAAAGGTTAAGGGGTAAAGGGTAAAGGTACGGAAATAAAATACGGATTTATTCACTCTGACTCTATATTTCTTACCCTTTCCCCTTCTTATCCCCTTTACCCTTTTTTCCTTTCCCCTTTCCCCCTCTTCGATTGTGTATTGCGTGTGTAAAATAAATGGTCTATGCCCTGAGATAGTTGAAAAACTATGGTATGAAGGATAGACTATGCTAGCAGAAATATTGAGTTTTCTTTTTGAGTTAAAGACAAGCGATACCTACGGTAAGCTACGAAGATCGCTCTAAAAACACGGTTAGCGAATAATTTTATTACAATCAAACAGTCAGAAAGTTTAAGTAAACTCAGACACATATCATGAGTTTGGGGAAATGTAAATACCCAATTTGGGTGAAGTGATTTATTGATAACGCACAAGTACTGAATTGAAGGGTGTTTAGCCAAGGATATATAAATCAATGATTCAAGAGAAAATCACCGATGCAGTTCGCGTCAATGCTAGAAAAACAGATGTTTTCGACGTTTTCAACTTCAAGCATTACATGGGAGCAAATCCGTATTTGGAAACAGGAGCGCTAGTATTTAGTTTTGCGCTGACAGAGTATAAAGAGCCTTTGCCGATTGAAGACTATGTATCTGTTATTGGCGATCGCTACCCACTGATAAAAGAGCAAACATACGTTTCCCATGCTGATTTATTTGCTCGGACCCTCGCAGAAGTCGGCAAACTGGATATGGGTTTGCACCTCAACTGCTGGAGTGTAAAACCATACGCGCATTACAAAAAAATCGGCGTGCAATCGCTGCATGAACGCACCACCAGATCGATACTTTACTTCGTTTGGGATTGGTTTGAAGCGATTACCCAAAAGGAAGAAGTTGTTTTTGAAGAGCAAATGCGATCGCTGCAAAACAGATTTCGCCAATCTGTTTATGGTGGTCCCACAGTATACACCTTATTACGCACGGCATACGAAAAAGGTATTCCTACCTTCTATCTGTGGGAAGAAGGATTGATGCAATATGGCTACGGCAAAAAACAAGTTCGCGGTGTAGCCACCACATTTGATTGTGATGCTCATCTAGATTCGGACTTCAGCACCCGCAAAGATGACTGCAAAGCATTTTTAAACACATTAGGTTTCCCCGTACCTCAAGGCGATATCGTTGCCACCGAAAGAGAAGCTTTAGGTGTAGCCAGAGAAATTGGCTACCCAGTAGCAGTAAAACCCGTTGTCGGTCATAAAGGAATTGGCGTAACTGCTGATGTGCAAGACTCTAGAGAATTAGAATCGGCTTTTGAGCGATCGCTCCAAGCGATCCCCGAAAACGAGCTAACGCGGATCATCGTTGAGAAAAGCATCTCTGGCGCAGATTTTCGCTTATTGTGCGTCAATGGTAAATTTGTCGCTGCTACCGAACGGCGTCCCGCATCAGTTGTCGGTGATGGCAACTCCACCATTAGCGAGTTAATTCGCGATGAAAATCGCAAACCCGCTCGTTTGGATACACCCACTTCCCCGATGAGCAAAATTCAAAGCGATGAAGCGATGGAACTGTATTTAGACGAACAGCGTTTGTCATTGGATAGCGTAATCGAAAAAGATCGCACAGTTTATCTTCGCAAAGTCGCCAATCTTTCGGCTGGAGGTGTGAGCATCGATGCCACGCGCACAGTTCACGATGACAATATTATATTGGCGCAAGATATTGCCCAACACTTTCGCTTAACTTGCTTAGGTATTGATGTCATTACTCCAAGTCTTGATAAATCTTGGAAAGAAGGTAACTTTGCCATTTTAGAAATCAACGCTGCACCTGGGATTTTAATGCATTTAAATCCTGCCGTTGGTGAAAGCGTTGATGTCCCTTCTCATATTTTAGAAACCTTCTTTGAGTCGGGAACAGATGCGAGAATACCAATTCTCACCTTTAATAAAATCACAGTTTCTGAACTTCAAGAAACCATTGACCATATTCTTTTGCAACACCCTGATTGGACAATCGGTGCTGTTTGTCAAAATGCAGTTTTTGTGAATCGGTCGAAAAAAATCTTCAACAAGGATTACAACAGCAACATTTTAAGTTTGTTGCGTAATCCTAAACTTGATTTACTCATTGCCGAATACGATGAAGAAACTTGGGAAAATGAAGGCATGTTTTACCAAGGAAGTAATTTGGTAGTTCTGAACGATCCCACTGAAACCGAGATGATTCTCACACGAGATATCTTCGATGGTTCTACTGTGGTGATTAAGAAAGGAGACACCGTTTCTATTCGTCGCAAAGGTTTGATTGAAGAGTACAACTTGGGAGTAGATGAACCGTTTACACGGGTTTATTTGAAAGAAATCGGCACGATTTTGTAATTTCAATAAACCTCACCCCGTCCGTTCCGGACACCCCTCTCCTTTATAAGGAGAGGGGAAGGGGGTGAGGTGATATCTATGAACGCAACTCGGTATCAATATACAGTAGAGACGTTCCGGCGGAACGTCTCTACATATGTTGCGATCGCTTTACTTTAGCTTTGCGTGTGCCGCCAAAATAATTTGTTCTGTTTCTTCCCAGCCAATACATTTGTCAGTCACAGAAACTCCATATTTTAATTCTTGTGGTTGAGAAGAAATTGATTGACTTCCTTCATATAAATTCGATTCCAACATCATACCGACAATTGATGTATTGCCATCAAGGATTTGTTGAATAACATTCTCTAAAACCTTAGGTTGCAATCTGTAGTCTTTATTTGAATTACCGTGGCTACAGTCGATGACAATTCTCGGTGATAAACCTGCTGCTTTTAATTTGTCTTCCACTTGTTGGACATTCCCAGCATCGTAGTTAGGTTGACCATTACCGCCACGTAAAATAACATGACCGTAGGCATTTCCTCTTGTTTGAAATATGCTAACTTGTCCTTTGTGATTAATTCCGAGAAAATGGTGTGGACTTTTAGCTGATTCCAAGGCATTTAGAGCCACTTGAATATTACCATCAGTGCCGTTTTTGAAACCTACAGGCATCGAAAGTCCGCTTGCCATTTCGCGGTGAGTTTGTGATTCTGTGGTGCGTGCGCCAATTGCCGACCAAGAAATCAATTCGCTAATGTACTGCGGTATAATCGGATCGAGCGCTTCTGTGCCGGCGGGTAATCCGAGTTCAGTAATTTGTAATAGTAGGGTACGTGCCATTTCTAAACCCTTTTCTACATGGAAAGAATCATCCATGTCGGGATCGTTAATTAATCCTTTCCATCCGACTGTTGTTCTGGGTTTTTCAAAGTAAACCCGCATGACTAGGAGGAGTTTATCTTGGACTTTCTCAGCTAGAGTTTTTAGTTTTTCAGAATAGGCGATCGCAGAAGAAGTATCATGGATTGAGCAGGGACCAACTACGATGAATTTTCGCCTATCTTGAAAATCAAGAATATGTCCGATTTCCTGCCTAAATTTTAAAACAGTCTCTTCAGCCGACCTTGTTAAAGGTAATTTTGTCTTTAGATCATTTGGAGTTAATAAAACGTGGGAGCTTTTAATGTTAGTGTTAAATAACTTGTTGTGCATGAGAGATATTTCGTAATTTGTGCTACGTATTATGTTAACAGTCATAAAAACACTGCAATCATCGTAGAGACGTTCCGGCGGAACGTCTTTAAAATATGTTCGGTAAACCAAACATGACATGAGAATCGAAATTCATATGGATATTTTAAAACAAAACTTATTTACAAATAGCAAATTTATATCTTAATTCATTCACATATAAACAATATTTGTAATATAAATTCACAAAAAAAAAGGAGAGAAATATTTCCCCCCTTTTTCCTTATTATCTAACTAGTACAGGTTGGCGTAAATAAAGCAAGCATTTTCAATCGCTAAAAAGCTTACTCCATATGACTTTTGACTTTTGAATGAGTGACTTCCGCGAAGCGCTACTAGCGCATTATTGCCAAACAAATACTTTCGCTTCGTATGGTCCCAAGTCACTCAAAATCCCATCATCACCAGCTTCCACATCATAATTACCTGTCCACTCGTGCCATGTACCACTACTAGGGAAGTTAGGAATGTGATAGCCACCTAAGAAGTTCTCTGAGAAATTGGCTACAACAACTACACGAGAACCTTCTTCATTCCAGCGGCTATAAGCTAGCACCTTTGCCTCAGGATTTTCGTGGATAAAGTCGATATTTTCAGTGTAGAGGGCGTGATTGTCTTTACGCAAGTTAATTAAGCCTTTATAGTAATCAAACAATCCCCGATTTGAGTCATTACCTAACAGTGTCCAATCGATTTTAGCTGACTCTTGGCTTTTGGGTTTGTACTCCCCAAATTCTTCACCCATCCAAATCAAAGGTACACCAACTGCTGTCATGAGAATAGCAGTTCCCAATCTAGCTCTTCTAAAAGCTTCCTCATCAAAAATCTCACGATTTCCTAACTCGACCATAACATGATTGTGGTCGTGGTTGGTGAGATAATTTACTACATTCGTCGCACCCAAAAAGCCTTGACGCTTGCAGTCAATTACATCTTTGAGGCGCTCTAAATCAAATGTATCGCCGCAGATATGTTCTAAAATACAGTGATAGAAACTATCATGCCAGCACCCATCCATCGGTCCCTCGACATTGGTGATGCTAGGAGTTTCTGGAATGTGTTCGGCAACGTTATAAAAAGGCTTTACGCTAGCAGTTTTTTTCGTTTCTTGAACAATCCAGTGCATGAAATCGTAGTTAGCAATTTGCCGCGCTGCATCGTAACGAATACCATCTGTATGATATTCCTGAATCCAATAACGTACCGAATCGCCAATAAATTTACGAGCAGGATAAGTTTCTAATTTCTCATCATAATGTTCGTAATTAAACTCCGGTCCCCAGTTATTACCAGGGTCGCGGGGTTGATGATGATACCAATAATCGTGGTCAATTTGTGTTAAAGGACTTGATGCTTCTGAGTGGTTATAAATACCATCCATAATGACACGAATGCCTCTGCCATGACACTCGTCAATTAGATTTTTTAATCCATCTGTAGTGCCATAACTTGATTCTGTAGCAAAGAAGTGGCGAGGATTATATCCCCAGCTATAATCACCAGGATATTCCTTAAGTGGCATCAACTCAATAGCATTGATTCCTAATTCACATAGATAATCTAATTTCTCAATAACGTGCTTGTACTTTCCTCGTGCGTAAGGGTCATCTTCACCACCAGAAAAGTCTGCAATATGCATTTCATAAATAACTAATTCATGGTCAGCAGGTAAAGGTTTATCGTCGTGTTTCCATACATAGGTATCAACAATTCTTTCACCATCTTTAATCCGCACGATACCGTTATCTTTACCAGTTGTTTCATCAATATCAGTTGCGTAAGGGTCGGTAACATCCACCCATTGATCTGGTTCAAAAAACCATGATTTTGACTGAACGCGGAATTTATATTGATAATCGCCGTCTTCTAATTCAACAGTTGTACGAAAATAACCGTCATCACCTTTTTCCATTGGAATTTCTTTCCAATCAGAAAAAGAAGCAATTAACGCTGCTCCTTTGTTATATGGTGCAAATAAGTTAAATTCAATTGGTTTAGCCATAAAAAGTATTTCTACTTTGAAAGTGTAATTGTTCGTATTCTCAGATTTTTTTTAAAATAAGCCAATAGCTCTTGCGAAGTAATTACAAAACTAATACCTCTATCTTCAGATACATTTGTTTAGTGGGGCTTGATTTTTTTGTGGAGATCGCTGACCTGTTCATTTTCGTTTTTTGTGCCTCTACTTTTATTCTTTGGCATTAATGACTCTTTGCTTGAGACGAAGTTGAGCAAACAAATCTTTGATTTTTGTCTTTCATGCAAGCAAGTACTTGCATATATAATTAATTATACTCGTTTAGGTCAGAAAACGACTCAGAACAGTGACAAAAAAGTGATTTTATATACAACTAATTAGATAATTATCAATGAAAAAAGCGTTTAATTCCGGCAAATTTAAGAAAGTTAAACCAGTATTGCCCCAGGAAAAACCCTCTGAAAGTAATGAATCTGGGTATGTGACTGGATCTTTGAAATGGGCGATCGCCTTCACGGTTTCTTTAGGGGCGATACTAGAAGTAATTGATACTAGCATTGTCAACGTTGCCCTAAATGACATGCAAGCGACTTTAGGTGCAACAGTCAGTGAAATCGGGTGGGTAGTGACTGGGTATGCGATCGCCAACGTGATTTTAATACCCTTAACCGCATGGTTGGGAGATTACTTCGGTCGCAAGCGATATTTTATCTTTTCGATGGTGGGCTTCACCATTGCCTCAGTCATGTGCGGTTTGGCTCCCAACCTAAATTTGCTAATTATTTCGCGGATTTTGCAGGGGTTATGTGGTGGTGGATTGCTAGCAAAAGCTCAGGCAATTTTATTTGAAACCTTTCCACCTTCAGAACAAGGAATAGCCCAAGCGGTATTTGGTGTTGGTGTAATTGCCGGTCCGGCGATCGGTCCGACCTTAGGAGGATATTTAACTGATGGGCTGGGTTGGCGTTGGATTTTCTTTGTCAATATACCCTTTGGCATATTAGCAATAATCATGTCGGTGATATTTTTACCGAAAGATGGGCAAACAAGCAAGCAGCATCAAGCAGTGGATTGGTGGGGAATTGCACTGTTGGCGATCGCTGTTGGTGCAATGCAGACATTTTTAGAAGAAGGACAAACCGACGACTGGTTTGACTCTGGATTCATCACCGCCTTGGCAGTTACTGGTATCGTTGGGCTGGGGCTGTTTATCTGGCGCGAACTCGCCATCAAAAATCCTGCTGTTAACTTGCGAGTATTGCGTTATCGTTCTCTGGCTGCGGGTAGCCTATATTCTGGTATTCTCGGCATGGGCTTGTATGGAGCATTATTTGCCGTTCCCCTGTTTGCTCAGAGTGTCTTGCATTTCACCGCTACCCAAACCGGACTCTTGCTCGCTCCGGGAGCTTTAGCATCGGCGATCGTCATGGTGTTATTGGGTAAAATATCTGGCAAAGTTGACAGCAGAATTCTTATTGGGATTGGTGCTGTAGGAACTGCACTTACCATGCTTCAACTCTCCACCATCACACCACAAACCGGAACAGAGGATTTATTTATACCTTTGATTTGGCGGGGTGCATTTACTGTATTGATGTTTCTGCCGTTAAGTTTAGCAACTTTAGGCTCGCTTCCCAGAGAAGCGATCTCAGCCGGTTCTGGCTTTTATAACCTTACCCGTCAATTAGGTGGAAGCGTGGGAATTGCTATACTTACCACTTTACTAGCTCGGCGGGAAGCATTTCATCGCGAAGATTTGTTGAGTTACTTAACTCCTTATAGTAATGAAACTACTCAGCGTCTTGATTTGCTCACAGGTGCTTTTCAAAATAAGGGAATGGATCTAACAACTGCTCATCAACAAGCACTCGCTTTGCTCAATCAAACTGTTAATACCCAAGCGGCTGTGTTATCTTACGCAGATATCTTTCGGTTTGTTGCTTTGGTATTTTTCTGCTCTTTACCCTTATTATTCTTTTTGGGGAAAGGCGCCGGCAAGAATGCACCTCCTGCTCATTAATTTGCTTGATTACTCAGATTTGCTGTTAGTTTGTTGCATGTAACTTAACAACCAATTCGCTGCGGTCGCTCTACGAGTTTGTCGAGGTCCGAATTCACCGATTTTATAACCTTTGAAACCTAATTGTTCTTTCAGCAATTGTTTATTTTTCGCAGGAATAGAACGAGTCAATTTAACTGTTGGGGGGCGATTTTCAATAAAATCTGGTGGTTCTGGGTACTCATCCCGCCACTCTGCTAACACTTGACTAGTGTCCCATTGTCCGGTTGTTTCGTCGTAGCGATAGCCTAAGTAATGCCATACCAATTTGTTAACTACGGCATCATCAATTTCTTCATTAAGAATTGCCCAAATGGTTTCGGTATTGAGTGGAGGTAGGTTAGACATAAGGAAAAAATGTTAGTTGTTAGTTGTTGGTTAAGGTTGGCAACGATGACCAGAAAAAATAGTTAGTTGAGGTTGGGAACGATGATGACTAGGATTAAAATCACTTTTTTCAACTAAAAAACTAGATATTATGTCAATAAAGCAGGTAAACTAGATATCGTCAAGAGTATG
>CASBQA010000198.1 GCA_949127635.1 Nostocales cyanobacterium PMM_0069
CTCAGATAGATGAAGGTGCAAGCCCTTCCCGCAAGATTCATGCGTGACTCCTTATCTGCCCACACCGACCAAGCTCAATTCTTGGAGAGTGAAGCTGGGAACAGGGCGCAACCAGACAACTGTTATGGGTTGACACTGGCGCTAACAGGGAGTTCCCACGGTGAAACCGAGCCTAGAAAAGTAACCCAAAGGAAAGCGGGGCATAAATACCGAAACACCCCGACTTCATCAGAGTTAAAACCCGCTGCATTTTGAGCTTAATAGCAGCATGAATCTAGGGTTTCTGATGGTTAAATTGGCTACACCTAACGGAACAATCAATCAATTGAGGGAACGAATAAAAACAATTTGTGAGTCTTGGGGCGGTCAAACCCCAGGTAGGTAAGACGAGATACGGAATTCTCACAGATTGGGTAGGATGCGGCGTAATTGCTGCAAGGTATTCAGAAAACACTTAACGGAGTCAGAGCATGATTAGGCGCAGTCACGAGGCTAGTGAATCTTGGAAAAATCTACCTTGGAAGAAATTCCGGAAAGATTTATTTCGCCTACAACGTAGAGTGTTCAAAGCTATTCGAGAAGGAAACAAACGTAAAGCTTTGTCTCTTCAAAAGCTTATTTTGAAATCCAAAGCAGCTAGATTTTTGGCAATACGTCAAGTATCACAGCTAAACGCTGGGAAGAAAACAGCAGGAATCGACGGCAAAAAGTCTCTTACCATTAAAGAACGATTTGAACTAGAAGAACTGCTGAAAGCATCAAGTAAGAACTGGTTTCATCAGAAGTTACGTAGCATCCCAATCCCTAAAAAGGACGGGTCTACAAGGATGCTCAAAATTCCAACTATTGCAGATAGAGCGTGGCAATGCCTCGCAAAATATGCAGTAGAACCAGCACACGAGGCATTATTCCATGAGCGAAGTTATGGATTCAGACCGGGACGCTCGGCACATGATGCCCAAAGAATCCTGTTCCAAAATCTAAAATTGGATGCCAATGGAATTAACAAACGAGTTATCGAACTCGATATTGAAAAATGCTTCGACAGGATAGCCCATACTGCCATAATGAGTGAACTTATAGCCCCATTGGGCATTAGGTACGGAATATTTCGCTGCTTAAAAAGTGGAATAAATCCAGAATTTCCCGAACAAGGTACTCCTCAAGGTGGTGTGATAAGTCCACTTTTAGCCAACATTGCTCTCAATGGCATCGAAAGTATATGCAGATACCATAGAAGTAAAAGGAAACGGATAACACAAAACACCTCCGAAAAGGAAATTGTGTATCCATCAATCCGCTACGCGGACGACATGGTTATAATACTTCGACCTGAAGATGATGCAACCGAAATACTAGAAAGAATAAACAAATTTTTAGCTGACAGAGGAATGAAGGTAAGCGAGAAGAAAACAAAGACAACCGTTGCGACAGATGGTTTCGACTTCCTCGGCTGGCACTTCAAAGTGCAAAGCAACGGTAAATTCAGAAGTACTCCCTCAGTGGATAACTTTAAAAAATTCCGGCAGAAGGTAAAAGCTATCGTTAATAACTCGAATTATGGCTCTAAGGTAAAGGCTGAAAAGCTCGCACCAATAGTTAGAGGATGGAGAAACTACCACAAATTTTGTAAAATGGATGGTTCGCGGTTCTCGCTATATCATACACAATACAGAGCATATAAGGTGTTTAACAAGGAAACCAAGCAAGACCGCCATTCTTCTAAAAAGTTACTAGATAAGGCATTTCCAGCAGTTTCCTACTCCGAAAATCGGCATAATAACGTCATAGGAACCAAATCACCCTACGACGGAGATTTAACGTACTGGAGCGAACGCAACAGCAAGTTATATGACGACAACACCTCTAAAGCCTTGAAACGGCAAACCCATACATGCGGTCATTGTGGCTTAAAGTGTACAAGTGAAGAACGAGTACACCTACACCACATAGACGGGAATCACAGCAACTGGAAATCCAAAAATCTAATTGCTATTCATGAGTCCTGTCACGATTATATCCACATGAGCAAAAGGGCTATCCCTTAAGAATATCGGGAGCCGGATGCAGGGAAACCCGCACGTCCGGTTCTAATAGAGAGGTGCGGGGCATAATAGCCCCCATCGACTCTACCAGCAAGCGTAGAGACTAAAAAGGCGAGTTAAGAGCGATCGCACTTCAGACATCTGTTTAGGACTTACGCATTTCGCGTGTGGGGAAAGCGATCGCTTATCTTATATTCTCCACCCATAGAAGATTACTTACATAGGTACTGCTTAACAGCGCGTTGTAAAATTTTTCATCTGCTGTCACCATCTGGCATCGTTGCTTAACAGCCAAAGCAAGATAAAAACAATCATACACAGTTTGTCCCAGAGCGATCGCCATATCAACGGCAGTTTCTAATAAAGGTTCTGATGGGTAAATCTGCAACGTCACAGCTTTAAATTCCTGTAGAATTCTGCGACTGGTTTCTACATTAGACATCTCCGAAAATTAATTCTGCGTTGTCCGAAACCCTTGTAGAGACTACCAAGTGCTACGTCTCTACAAGGGTTTCGGAGATGTCTATTAATTTGCCCACGCTGAACCTTTTTCCAAAGGATATTACCAAATTCAGGTAGTATTGACACTCCCCGCGATAAATCGACGGGGATTCTTGTTTCACGGGGAGTCTAATGACTTTACCCTCCACAAGCTTACACTGAGTATCCCGCAGCGTTTAATGAAGCGCAGTTGAAAAAACTCGTTTCTTGGTTCCCAGTTATCAGTTCTACAAGATTTTGGGTTAGCCCCCTGGGTTCCGGATCAGGAACTGTCCGCTAGACCTACTTGGCTTTTTATGCGCGAATTACCGCTATACCCGCATATTAACATATTTTCGCTTTTTTGCTCTTTTTCAAGGTCGAATAAATTCAACCATCCGCTTATATCCCCCGCATAAATGCAGGGGTTTTACGCATCACGCCTCATAAGTCTGGAGCTATTAATTCGTGAGTTCCATCCAGAAGACAAGCAGCTATTTCGCTATGGACTTCCGGAACATACCAC
>CASBQA010000199.1 GCA_949127635.1 Nostocales cyanobacterium PMM_0069
ACAAAATATAGATCGCACGGACAACGCTTTGGATCGTAACGCCATGTAGATGTTTCTTGAAAAAATCCTATTCCCAAATTATTAAGAACTACCGGGCGCTTTAGTCCAATGGCGTATAATAATTTTACGGGTAGATAATTCTCTACAAAAAATTTAACTTTTTGTTTTATGGTTCCTGTACTCATCATTAACTACCTCAAAAAATATCAACTACAATAATAATTGAAATCTTTACATTTATTTATTTTAATTGTGTAAATGTTTGTTAAATAAATTATCTAAATTTTGTTTATGCTATAAAATACATGCTTGACAAATGAATCATCATATGTATGGTCAGTATTTGATCGTTACAGGCTTTATTAATTACACAACGTCCGCTTGATTTCCTTTTTTACAATAATCTTTTTAATGGCAATGTAAAACCCGGTACAACATCTTCACCACTTAAAGTTGCCGTTGCTGGATATTGAGTAATTGAGTTATCAATTCTATAAACAAAAGCTTGCTGATTTTGACGATCAATTAACCATCCCAAACGCACACCATTGGCAATATATTCTGCCATTTTTGCCTTGAGTTTTTCCAAACTGTCATTTTTAGAACGAATTTCAATGACAAAATCAGGTGCTAAATTGATAAATTGGTCTTCTTGCTGATCCCAACCTGATGGTAAGCGTCCTTTTGCCACAAAAGCAGCATCAGGAGATTTTACAGCAGTATTCGGTAATCTAAAACCGGTACTTGAACTAAAAACTTCACCTAAATCTTGACTTTCAACCCAATTTAGCAGATAAGCTCCTGCTTTGATTTCTCGATTTCCAGAAATTCCCCCAGTTGGTGGCATAGTTTCCAAAGTTCCATTCGCATTACGTTCAAATCGAAGTTCTGGGTTCTCTGAACTCATTCGCATCAAATCTTCATCAGAGTACCAAGACGGCAAAATCGCTTTTTCGGTTTTCATAATAATGCCATAGCAAGCTAGATAGATAATTCAATTTTATGCACAGATGCTCTTCCTCCGCGTTAGGAGCGCCTAGTAAGGTTCGTTAAAATTGACACCATTACTTGTGCATTAAAAAGCATTTTCAGTTAAACTGCTGTTCAATAATATTATACTTGATACAATGCTTTCAGAACGTTTTACCGAAGCCCTTACCTACGCTACACAACTTCACGCCAATCAAGTTCGTAAAGGTTCAGGTATTCCTTATATCGCTCATTTGTTAGGTGTTGCCAGTATTGCTTTAGAATATGGGGCAAATGAAGATGAAGCGATCGCAGCCCTTTTACATGATGCCATAGAAGACCAAGGTGGAGCGGCGACAAGAGAAGAAATTCGCCGTCGTTTTGGAGACAATGTAACAGCAATTGTCGATGGTTGCACTGACTCTGACACTATACCTAAACCACCTTGGCGACAACGCAAAGAAGCATATATTGCTCATATTCCTACAGCATCGCCATCGGTGTTACTTGTTTCCGGAGCCGATAAACTCTACAATGCTCAATCGATTCGCAAAGATTATCGCATGTTGGGCGAATCACTTTGGGAACGCTTCAAAGGTGGCAAAGAAGGCACTCTTTGGTATTATAGATCCCTTGTAGATGCTTTCCAAAAGATTGGCTCGATCCCAATGATTTGGGAATTAGAACGGGTGGTTTCAGAAATAGAAGTTTTGGCTGGTTGCAGATAGTCAACACCCTAGAAGGGTGTGGCTAAACGAACAAAGCCCGCCTTCGCGGGCTATAAGATTCTAGCCCGCGAAGGCGGGCTTCGTTTGTATAGCTACAGGCTTATAGCCTGTAGGGTGAAATAGCTCATTACTCTGGTGGGTGAGGAATAGTAATTGAACCAAATTCAGTTGACTTGCCGTTTTTAATTGCATCGAAAGTACCTTTAATAGTACCTGCGATCGGCACAGCAACAAGTGTCCCCAACAACCCAGCAATTTCAAACCCCATTAAAATAGAAACGAAAATCCAAATAGGATTAAGTCCGATAACATCGCCGAGTAATTTCGGCGCTATCAAGTTATCTTTAACCTGCTGCAACAAAAGCGCTGCTATTGCGACTTGAATTGCTAGCCACCAACTTTGCAGCAACACTAAAATTACCACCAAACCAATGCCAAGAGACGCGCCAATAAAAGGAATTAGTTCGGAGATGCCAATAAGTATGGCAAATAACAAAGCAAACGGCACCTTGAGAATCAAGAAAATCGGGGTGAGACAAACTATCATAAACAGCCCCAGCAAAAGTTGGCTGAGGAAAAAGTTATGAAAATTGAGACGCAAAGATGTAATTAAGGGGACTCGAATGTTAGCCGGTAAGAGATTAACCATACCAGACCAAACGCGATCGCCATACAAAAGCATGTAAAATGCCAGTACGACTATTAGCACCATATTCAGTAATCCTGATAGTAGCGTCCCAGCCACACCTACAGCACTAGAGGCTAGTTGTTGCACCACGTTCTGAATGCTGACATTGATTTGAGTGCTTACAACCCTCAAATCTAATCGTAAATGCCGCTGTCTCGCCAAAACCTCAATCTGGTGTAGGTTTTCTTGACTAGCGCTTAACAAACCAGGAATCTTATTTAAAAGTTGAAGCGTTTGATCAACTACTATCGGCACTAAGGTGACACCTAAAATCACAAACAGGGTTAAAGTTCCCAGCAAAACTATAATCACTGCCTGAGTGCGTGTAATTCGAGCGCGTTCAAAAAACTTAACTGGATAGTTTAGTAAAAAAGCAAGAATCGCGGCAACGATCAAAATAGTAATTGGATGCTGAAATAACTGATAAAACTGAGATACCAGCCAAATATTCAGAGCGATAATCGGACCGCTCAGACCATAGAATAACAGACTTTTAACGGAGGCTGAACGGCGCATATTGGCTGGGGACTCTTTACTGGGCAGGATAGATAAGACTCAGCTGGTGCTGATGAATATGATAGATATTTTTAACAAAGGAAGCAAATCATCATGGACAAAACTATAGCTGATCTTCGCAAAGACTATACCTTAGAGGGTCTAAGCGTCTCGGAAGTTGATTTTAATCCTTTTAAACAGTTTAAAAAATGGTTTAATCAGGCACTAGATGCCCAACTTCCTGAACCAAATGCGATGACTATTGCCACTGCTACACCAGAGGGCAATCCGTCGGCAAGAATAGTATTATTGAAAGATTTTGATGAGCGGGGTTTTGTTTTTTATACTAACTATAATAGTCAAAAAGGACAAGAATTAGCCGAAAATCCCCAGGCATCTCTTGTTTTTTGGTGGGCGGAACTAGAGCGCCAAGTCCGTATTTCGGGACGGGTAGAGAAAGTTTCTGAATACGAGTCAGATGAGTATTTTCACATACGCCCGTTAAATAGTCGCTTGGGTGCGTGGGCATCTAATCAAAGCGAGGTGATAGAAAACAGAGAAGTTCTTGAGCAATGCTTGCAAGAACTTCAGGTAAAATATGAAAATCAAGATGTGCCGCGACCGCAGCATTGGGGAGGGGTGCGAGTGATCCCCGCAAAAATTGAGTTTTGGCAAGGACGCCCCAGTCGCCTGCACGATCGCTTGCTTTATACTTGCTTGGATGATAAAAGTTGGAAAATAGAGCGTTTGTCACCTTAATCTTTTTCGTTTAGCTGGTAAAAAAGACGTAGAGACGTAGCATTGCTACGTCTAATCAAGGGTTTCGGGCAACGCATAATTAATTTTGAATTTTGTCATGGCTCATTTTATTAATTGCCCATTGCCCATTAACCAGAGAATTTCCTCTGTGTGCTGGGTAAAATTTTTACCCGTTAAACTGGGTAGTTCGGGGACTTCATTCAATTTCTTCAACAGAATAAATTTCAATTCCCCATAATCTTCACAAATACCTTGTAAATCTGGATCTTTACCAGCCCATTCCCATATTGTGCGATCGCTATCTCTCACCAAAGCGTAAACTAAATAACGGCGTGCTAGTGAAAGCGCAGATTTTACCCCGGCATTAATTCGGTGAGCGATCGCATACCAAGCCGCGAGATTATATAAAAACCGAGTATTTAACTCTGATGTCTCATCCCAACCTTTCTTCAGCGTTTCTATTTCGTGTTTCGCGTCCAAAATCAAATTGACATCGCCTGTCATTAACCCAGCCATCGCTTTACCAATTCTAATTCTGCGCTTGACAGATTCATCTTCACATGCATTCAGTGCGCGATCGTATTGCAGTAGTGCTTGACGTTGGTAATTGAGGCATTCTTTGTCTAAAGTTTCTCCTCCAAAACTGCTGTATGTGTCAGCTAAATTTTCGTAAGGTTGAAACCACTCAGGATACAAAACTATTGCTTGCTGTAAATCTTCAATCGCTAAATAGTAAAACAATTTGCCATTAGTTGGAGCGCTGGCTAGATTCAGTAAACCAAAAAAGTTATAAATCTTTGCTTGATAGCGATCGCGTTTTCGTCCCCAATAATACCAAGGCACAGCAGTCACCATTTCCCGCCGACTGAGTTCCAACGCCAACCAGCGAATAGCCGAGCCTAGTAGCTTTCTGTAGCGGTCTTTCAGTGCTTCTTTGGATACCGAATCTTCTGACTCCCAAACTGTGTATAACTTAGAAGAAAGACGACCTTCAATATTAGTAATTTCAAAAGTAATTCCCAGGCGATCGTATTCTTTACCTTGGCTTTGCAAAATGCTAGTTACTTTCGTGCCTAATGGTGGAAATATCACCTTCAACATTTTCACCGCTGGATGCATTTGTTCTGGTGTGAACTCGCTAAGTGAAGTTACCAAGTCACCAAGTCGTTGGTCTGGGGTTGTTTGCGGTAACGGTAACTTATCAGAAGGGTGATAGGTTTGGGGTCCTTGGTTGATGATATGTTCTTTCATCCGTTGATGCACGCCTTTCATCTCCCCCACAAGTCTTTCTCGCGCTAATTGCGAAAGACCTGGTAACACGCTGTTCATTTCTCCAGCATCAGAGGCATTGATGAAATTGTCTACAATCAACTGAGATGAACGCTGAAAAATCATTAAGATAAGCCGATAGACGATCAAAAGACTCAGTAAAACCGCCAGCACCTTTATGAAAATTATGGAAATCCTGGTGACGTTTTTCTCCACCACTTCCAGGTTGTCTGTCAACTTAGGGACAGACATATTTGGCTTATTAGATTGACTCGGTGTTGGTTTGGCAATCGGTGTTGGTTTGGTAATAATCTGTTGACTATATATGGATGGTCGCCGATATGCTGACAATCCATAACTAAAGACAAATAAGACGGCGAATACTAACAACAGTCGTACTTTCACAAGTTTCAGTTTGGTGATATTATGTCCGCTTTCAGGTAAATTAGGTACATGCGTAAAACCCAAAACCCTCTCTGAGACGTTCCACCGGAACGTCTCTACGTGTATTTAATCACAACGCAATCTGCTGTAATAGTCAATAGTCAATAGACATCGACCGAATTGAAATATGCGTTATCCAGAACCTTTGTAGAGACGCGAAATTTTGCGTCTCTACATTAGGGCTTGCTGAAAAACTCAATAAAACGCGATAGGAGGATTAGTAAATTATTCAAGCAATGAGATTAGATAAATTTATATTATACTGCATCAATCAAAACATAATGTTCACTAATC
>CASBQA010000200.1 GCA_949127635.1 Nostocales cyanobacterium PMM_0069
CTTCAAAAATTATGGCAGTCGAAGAGGCTGAAAAAATTTTTACTAAGATGTTCAACTTTTTTGAAAATCCCTGTAAATTTTTTACTAACGCAGTATTTGCCAACAATTACTCGGCGCTTAGTGCTTGGGATTCGCTGACAGACGCAACATTTGACACAGGTATAATTTTTGTAAGTGCTACACTGATTGGAATGCTGTGGGTTAAAGATGAAGACTAATAATAAAATTTTTAACTTATATTTAATCAATATTTAATAGATAATAGCTAATCTACTTTAGGCTCAAGATCAACTTCTAATTAACTCAAGTAACCAGCGTATTAAGTATGCCTAAGTTAGCTTTTCCTTTAAAGATATCAACAGGAGCAATTATACTACTTACCTTTTGTGTAACTAGTGTAAATAGCGCCACAATTACAGAAGACTTTGAGACTGGTACAAAACCAAGTTATGCAGCGGGTGATGTTGCTCTCAGGACAGGGTTATGGAATTTTAATGATGCTCTGATTGGGAATCTCACCACTGACGCAAAAAATGGCACACAGTCTGCCCGCATTCGTAATAGTGGTATAATAAGGATGTTATTTGATCGCACTACTGGTGCCGGCACTATCACTGTCAGACACGCTAAATTTGGTTCCGACGCTAATACTACTTGGGGTGTTTGGTGTTCAACTAACAGTGGTACTTCATATACACCAGTCGGTTCCACTGTCACTAGCACTTCTACAACATTGCAAACAGCGACTTTTACAGCCAACATCTCTGGTTTTGTTCGCTGTGACATTCGTAAGACTGATGGAACTGCAAACAGAACCAACATTGATGACATCGTAATTACAGATTACGGTTCTTCCACTCCTGCTCTACCAAGCGGTTCTGTACCTTTCTTTGACAATATCAACAATCCTGTATCTGGTTTAGCCTATGGTAGCCCAGGGGATGTCACACCTCCAGCCCCAGCGCTCAACAGTTTTGACACAGCAGTAGTCAATCTTTGTGGTACTCCGGGTACTGTTGTAAGTCGCAGTGGTTTCCAGTCTACCCTAAATGCTAATCCTACAGTCTTGGCAAATATCAAGGCTTATGTGGGAGGATTCCTGAAACCGGGTCGTACTTCCAATACAGATTTC
Organism: Nostocales cyanobacterium PMM_0069; assembly: GCA_949127635.1. Lineage (GTDB taxonomy): Bacteria > Cyanobacteriota > Cyanobacteriia > Cyanobacteriales > Nostocaceae > Hassallia. The sequence continues at coordinate 1,133 of CASBQA010000200.1, forward strand.
TTGAACGATTTAACCGATCTCTGGTTTAATGTGGCAGGTTTTGATCATGTATTCTGTGGAGAACCAGTTCAAGGTGGTGCGATTGGTGGGATGCACTTTGTTGGACGTTATGTGGAACTGCAAAGCAAGGGCTTGGCTGGACGACTCGACAATAATACGTTTAATGAAGAAGTCGTTCCTAATGCAGTCTATACAATAGGTGCGATCGTGAGAGTAGGTAGTGGAACTTCTCAATCTACTATCAAAGGTTATCCTTACTCCCTAAGTGCTGAAGAAATTTTGTCAAAGGCATCTTTAGGTTATAAGAACAACCCCAACACTACTACTACTAACCAAGCATGTCTTGTGAGCGTCACAGATGAGGGTAGAACTTTTAAAGCCGTATTTGTCACAAGACAAGGTGGAATCCGTACTTTCTATCCCGATGCTACTCCTGACTCTACCGCCAACTGTATCCAGTAATATAGCAAATTGCGCTAAACATCGAATACACGTAGAGACGTAGCAGTGCTACGTCTCTACAAGGTTTTGGGCAACGCATAATTAAACTAGGTCGATGTCTATTAATAAAAACCTACCGTCGTAGAGACGTTCCAGTGGAACGTCTTTATTTTACATTGTTATCAATCCTTACGCAGTTTTTTTCTGGTCGGTGAATCGACGGAGAACACCATTAATAAATCGATGACCGTCCTCTCCGCTGTAGCGTTTAGCTAACTCTACAGCTTCGTCGATTGTCACGCTGTCTGGAACTTCTAAAAATTCCATTTCAGCTACAGCGATTCGGAGAATATCGCGGTCGATTTGAGCCAGACGAGTTACTTGCCAATCTACCAAAGCGTCGGAGAGTAATTGATCGATCGCTTTTCGTTCTTCATTGATTATTTTGACAATTTGAATGGCATATCTGGCAACATCTTTATCTTGGTTCGCTAGCTGAATCAGTTCTGGAAACTCAAGAGCGGTGCCAAGTTGATTAATTGCCGTTTGGGTATATTCGATTGCCTCTTTGACCATAGTTCTGGCAACATTAACATCGGTGGTGCGAGTTTGGCTGCTTAAAAGGCGATCGTTACTGCGTTGTAATTCCCCAGCAGCATTATCTAAAGAGTCTTGCACTTCTAATGTCAGGGTACGTACTGCCGCTAACACTAACTTCGGTAGTTGTTCTTCTGTCAATTTTTTGGGGTTAATTGGCATCTGACTAAGACTTAAAAGCGCCAATTCACGAGCAATTTGACGGGGTTTACGGGGTTGCATAAAAGTGTATCTAAGTATATGAAAACTGAATTGATTTTGCCTGCGAATTGGGAGCTAAATGCTGGAGAAACTGTTTGCCAGTTTCTCCACCGTGCATTTGCTGTACAATTTTAAGTCTCTTCTAAAGGTATAGTCTGCCGTTTTGTTTCAGTTTGTGGCATTTCCAGTTTGCGATCTTGGGCGATAACTAAGGGAGGTAAGGGCGTATTTGGAGCGACAATGCCACCAGAAACAATTATTTTAAAGGCATCTTCTATCGATATTGATAGATTTACTACCTCATCTTCTGGGAGTACTGCATACCATCCAGTAGTCGGATTTGGAGTGGTGGGGATAAAAACGCTCAAGACTGGGCGAGACATTTGAGATTGAATCTCACTACTAATTGTGCCAGTGACGAAGCCGATCGCCCACATTCCCGGACGCGGATATTCTACTAAAATTACGCGGCGAAACTTCCCATTGGTATCTTTTAATAATGTTTCCAAAAGCTGTTTCAGGGTTTTATACACTTGTCCAGCCAAGGGAATCGCCTGCAACACTCGCTCACCAAAATCTAGTAACCACCGCCCAGCAATATTCCGAGCCATCAAACCAATCAAGAGTATACTGAATAGTGGTACTGCCATGCCCACTAAAAGATTCAGTAGATTTACTACAATAGGATGCATCCCCTGAAAGGGATTCACTTGTTTAGGAATTTGGGTGAGAAAGTTGATTACCCAAGTGGCAATGGTAATCGTTAGCCAGATGGTTGTCGCTAGGGGAATCACTACCAACAAACCAGCAATCAGGTCATTTTTGAAGTCCTGTTTTAGGCGATCGATTAACAAGTCCCTATTCTCCTTTTTTGGGTTACTGGAACTTCTGTTATTAGTATTCATAACCAGCAGATTCGTCAAATTGCACTACTGTAGTTTGCTATGTTGCTTGGATCTGCTGCCAAAATCCCTTTTAATCCGTAGGATTAAGAGGGCAAGGGGTCGATGATAGCGAAGCGGTAGCGAGTCATCGAGCGTCGGAATTGCCTCTCTTATGCTCTGACACATAACCCACTCCTCTTCTTTATAGATTGAACTTTGTTAACACTGACAACTTTATTGGCAACGCCGGGGTAGTTGGCTATCTTGACACCAGTCCCTAAGTTTTGCATTCCAATGACACGATAAACTTTGCCATCAAACTGTACATAATCATTCGGATTGTAAGGATAACGTTGTTTTTTAATCCGGCGTTGTCCAATTGAAAGTTTTTGACCACGGTATACCCTTAAGTTTTCACCATTCAGATTTGTGTTACGGGTACGTCTGCCAGAATTTAATATAGAGCCAGATGCTTTTTCGCCAGTTCGCTTGTCAATATATTTTGCATCATAGAACTGTTCCATTGAGCGTTTATGACAACGAATTTGTTCAATCATCAAAGGCTCTGCACGTTTTTGGGTAGTTCCACCAGCAATAATAAAAGCATCGTTGTGGTGGCTTTTGGCTATGTTTAATTCTTCTCGCTTGAAGTCTGTTTCGTAGCCAAAAGCCTGTGACGCATCTAATATCTCTACTATTCGTTTGTAGATGGTAGACATAAAAGTTTCTGCCTTAAATGACTTAACTTTATTGTCCCATCCGTGTAGAAGTTTCCCTTTCTTGTGATTGGGTGAGCTATGGCATTTGTCACACAGAGTAATTAAATTATTAGGTCTGTTGCTCCTGTCTGGTGGAATTTTCCAATAGCTAAGATGGTGAACTTGCAGGATTTTCTCAGATTGCTTGTTTTTGCAGTCTGGGTTTTGACATTTATAACCATCCCGATGACGAATATAGTTTGTCAGGTTCCTGTAACCTAGCTGCTCCCCTTGTTGATATTGTTCACCTTGAATATCAGCATCTTTGATTTTCTGGATGTCAAACTTGGCTGTTTCTATCACAGTCTTGGTAATTGGTAGTCTAGATTTAATCCGTCCTACTAATCGTAAATGAGCATCTAATTTGTGTTGAATTGATGGTGCTAGCCACCTTTGATCACGCTTGCGATTATCAAACCTGGAAGCGCGATGACGTAACCGATTACGGCGAGTTCTGCGATACTTCCTACGTTCTGTGATTCGTTCTGACATCCCAGATAAAAGTTCTACTTCGCCACCAATTAATTCCTCTTTTTCAGTAACGGCGCTAAACCCAATGTGCTTATAACCTGTGTCAATGCCTAATGAGATCGGTTGTTTATAGCCACTGCTACCATAAACCAGTTGGATGGTAAATGGATCTCTTCCTGCAATTCTGGCAAAGCCTGATTGCAAAAGTATTCGCGCTTTTCTTGGTGTTGTGGGCATCAAGGGTTGCCCATGTTTATTAATGGCTAAGACCTTCATGCGTTTTTTTGAACTATTAAAGAGTTCTGCCCCTGCGGGTGGTTTCCTTTGCCAATGTTTACCCAAGGTTTCAAGCTGGCAACACTTCCCCTCTACCTGTAGGAATGTTTAATTACCAACCGCAGTGCCCAAGACTAGGAAACGGGTTGCCAACCCTATATCTCGGAGTGCCTATACATTCTTGGAAAACGTAGTATTCCTGACATAACGGAATACTGAGGCTAATGACGTACTTCTTAATTTCTTAAGAAGCCCACACTGTACAGTACTGCTGTCAGTGTGTGGAGTCGTCACGCTTTTATTGATCCTACCGCGATCGCACTCAAAGCTGCCCATAATTCTGAAAGCTTTATTCCTTGAGCGTTATTGTTCTGTTTAGCTTGGTGAGTCAGTCACATCGGCATTACTGAAAATAATAAAAAGTTATGTTAAAAATCTTAATTTATAATACAGCAGATTTCAGGTAAATGAAGTAAATATATAAAACCCAAAGAGGCGTAGCAGTGCTACGTCTCTACGTGTATTCGATTAAAACGATAGGGTGCTGTAAATCTAATACTATAAGGGAATAGAAAAGAAAATTATAAAAATACTGGTTGAAAACCTGTGCGTTTACGCTCCTTTGGATAGCTTTTCAGGTGCTGTCATCTGGACACTATTCTCGACGACTATATCTGAGTTGGGTTTCGGCATGTGCTTCATTTCCCAAACTTTCAGCAAAATTAGATATTCATAGAATGCTTGTAGTGTACACCAAGCAGTGCCGGCGCGTCCGTCCAAACAGCCGCCCAAAATAAAATACATATAGAAAAAGCGTAACAGCGGTCGAGCGGGTAAACGCAAAGACAAATCTTTTAAAGCGCGGCGTTTTTCGACTTCTGACTTCCCAAAAAACAAACTTCCCCAGTTCACGTTCCCGTTTTCTAGCTGATACAAGGTTTCTTGAGCTTCATCTGTAGAGTAACGATTGTGCTTTTCTATCCAACGGTTCAAGCCTTTGCTACAAGTATAGTGAGGGTAAGTTTCCTTTAAAAAGCTGGTTGCGCCATCACAAACTTCGCGTTCAGTATGACCGTAGTCGTCAAACCAAACTTTACCATGACGGAAGAGACGCAGTTGGTAACGCGGATATTGGGTGCTGTAGCGAATCCAACGATCCATAAACATGACTCGTTCAGCGACATAATAGCCGATGTAGTCTGGATTATTCATCGCTTCGAGGCATTCAGCAAATAGTTTTGGTGTCATGCGCTCGTCAGCCTCTAGAATGTAGACCCATTCATACTTAGGGGCAATAGATTCTAGCATCCAGGTACGTTGTTTTCCGTGGCTTTCAAAAGCATGTTGAACAACGCGTACAGGATAGTTTTTTGCTATTTCGACAGTGCGATCGCTACTGCATGAGTCTACAACAATAATGTCATCTGATAGCATCGCTGACTCAATACAAGCGGCAATGTCTAACTCTTCGTTATATGTGAGTATGTAAACTGAGAGCATTTTCAAGTTTTATAAAGATTTTACTAATCGCTAAGTAGAAAGTTGCACAAATCAAACACGAAAACTCTGCGTTTACCTTTGCGTTCCTCTGCATTTTTACACAAAAATATACCAACTACACGTCATCAACTGCGTACAAATATAACTCATTGTAGTTGGCGCTTTAGCACTAAAGCGCTAACTACAAGTTAAGTCTGTCTCTGTTTTTCATGTTGACAGTATTACGGCACTACAAATGAAAGATTAGCGTGCGGGTGCTTTTTTCCGTCCACCACCTTGTAAAGCACCCATGCCTCTTAATCCCGTCCAGCCGATGATAATGTAACCGATAGCCAATAGCAAACTACTCATACCAATCCGCAGTCCAGACTTCAAAGCTTCTTGTTGAGCTTGTTTTTGGGCTTCTTCCTTACGCTGACGAATTTGGTTAAGTTTTTCATTTGCAAGTCCCTCAGGATCGCTTTGCTGCGCTAGAAATTTGTCAAGCTCTTGGGGATTTGCCTTAAACTTCTTGAGTAATTCTTTTTGGGTTGGAGGTAAGTTAGGATTCTCAAGTGCTTGCTTGTATTTTTGATCATCTTTGAGCAACTCAGTAAACTGAGCTTTGATTTGGCTCTTTTGCTGTTCTAATTGAGCCTTAACCTGAGCGTTACCCAGTTGTGCTTTTAATTGAGTTAACTGGCTATTGAGTTGATTTTCTGCCTGATCCGCATCTTGGGTGATTCGAGTTACTGTCTGAGACTTAGCTTGATTCACATTGTTGAGGTGCAAGGGGAAAATCAGTAAGAACAACAACCCCAAAATACTCGATAATATCAGAGCGGGAAATCTTAAATCTACAGGTTGCGAGCGATCGCCATCACTAGTACTATCAATCCAATATCCGGCAAATAGCATCCCCAAACCAACCATAGGTACAATTCCTCGGTCAACTAGGGCTGTTGCCAAGCCGATTTGCCACCCTTTATCAGTCGGTTGGAAGGGAAACAACAGAATCAAAAAGTCCAGCAAAAAGGACAAGATTAAGATAGTCCCAACCACTATTAGTGTGCGTGCAGCGTTTACAGTAGCCAAACGGTCAATCATAGTTTTTCGGTCTTGTAGTGAATATTATTGAATGTCATATTTAAAGTTACTGGAATATTGTTCCCTTGACCCTATCTGTTATTTAGAATCTCAGAGCAAATTTAATACATTGAATTAAATTTTTACCCGTTGATTTTAAACTACACCACAGTAACACCTGTAGTTTAGGGTGTCTTCCGGAAATTCCTCGTGTTCAACTATACAAGCGTTGGCTAAGGGGGAGAGAGGGAGAGGGAGAGGGGGGAAAGAAGAATTAATTATTTTCTTTGTCTCCTTGTCCCCTTGTCTCCTTGTCTCCCATCAAAGTCTTTCAGATTGACAGGTTTGTTCCCAAATCGGCAGATCCTCTGGACGGTCAACATCAGCTAAGGTAGGTAAGTAAGCCACTGATAAATTAAGTTTCTGGGCAATCTCCACAGTCTGTGATAAAACTTGAGAAGTTCCCCAATCGATGTTAGTCAATAATTCGGGAAACGTCTGCTGTAAACCAATTAAATAATAGCCACCGTCTACCGCAGGACCTAGCACCAAGTCAAAGACGTGCAGTTGCTCAAAAGCTGTTGTGAGAATCTGAGGATTTACACCAGGGCAATCAGTACCAATGATAACTACATGTTCGGCATTTTTTTGAAAGGAATTTAAGAGCGATCGCATCATCCGCGAACCCAGATCGCCTTCACCTTGTAACTCATAAACTAAATCAGACCCCAGCCAATCTTGCATCAATTGCAAATTACCACCCGCAAACCGCACTTCTAAAGAGATGGCAGTGCTTGCTTGTAATGCTTTAACCTGAGATAATGTATATTCAGTCATCTCTCGCTGAAGATTTGCGGCGCCAACACTGCCCAAAGCAGGTATCAGCCGAGTTTTTGTCTTTCCCGGTTCTGGGTAGCGAGTAAAAATAATTAGATGTTGTTTCGAGTATTTTGGTGATTTCAGCACGCAATACCTTATTTTAAATCAACCAAAAATATCTTAATAGCAATACTTGCCGCTTTGGTTAGCTGTAGCACGCTCTTTTGCCATTCGCATTGCTCCTAAAATTGTAGAAACATACACACAACGCTTGACTTTAGCAGCATACGGACTGTAAATGGTTATCTGTCCTAATGGCGGAATAACATTACCTTTATAGTCAAATTGAACTTGTTGTACACCATTTGATTCCTCTAAAGTTGTTTCCTGATCTAAGCGGATATTAGCATCTAAGTTATTCCAATTAATGTTAGCTGCGTTTGTTGTAGCAGGATGAATTGCCCACTGAACGATATTATTTTGTTCGCGAAAGCTAACTTGCCAGGTTAATTTTTGTTTTTTGGCTTGACTTTGAGCCTGACGCATGGCACGATAAACTTCATCTTGGGCAACGTTGAGACGTTGAACGTTTACAAAAGTCAGCCAGCTAGGGACAGCGATCGCACTTAATATCCCGACCATAAAAATAACTACCAACATCTCTATCAGCGAAAAGCCACTGTTAGAGGAGTTTCTCAAAATATTTATTTTCATTAAATAAACTAAATACGGTAAATGCACTAAGGAACGAAAATTAAATAATATGCGATTTCCTGCGATCTACCTCACCCCCTACCCCTCTCCTTAATAAGGAGAGGGGAGATAAAGCACAGCTTTGTCGGGGTGAGGTTTTGTATTTTATTAAATCCATATTAATAAGGATATTTATTTTTCAATTAAATTGTTAAAGCTGCAAATATCAGGCGTTTTTCATTTTCTTAGCAAGCATCTTCATATTTTCTAATAATGCCGTAGACAAAGCAGACGGTAGCATAAGAATAACGACTATTTTAAAGAAAAGTATTAATGTTAAACTTCTACTCTGTAGACGGGAAGAATCATTTTTGACATACTTCCATAAAAACAAAGCCCCTGCTAAACCTTTTTGTCGATTAAGCGGATTTTGTAAAGCTTTCCATGTTAGGTATTTATAAAGATTTGCAAAGCTGTAAGCTTTCAAATGTTGTAAAGATTCAGGACTTGTACTGTACGCTTTATTAAGAACTTGCAGACAAGCTTTTTCTTGTCTTGCAAGATTACAAGATAGAGAATTAGCACTTATTCTATATAAGATTTGCACTTCGGGTACAGCGACAAAATTGAATTCCCGCGCTAATCGCAACCACATATCCCAATCCTGACCAGCAAGCAAAGATTCATCAAATCCACCAACTGTGAGCAGAGCATCTTTACAAATCAATGGGTTAGAACCATTCTCTAAAAAATTTTTAACTAATAAATGTTCATAAACATTTCCATCTAGACTAATGTGAGTACCTGAATGGACAAATTTGCCATATTCATCAATATAATCTGTCCAACTATAAGCAACTTTTGTAGGAGGATTTTCTTCTAAAGCCTGTAATTGAGTCGCTAATTTATCAGGAGTCCAAATATCATCTGCATCTAATAAACTAATAAATTCTCCTACTGCATGGTTAATGCCACGGTTACGACTAACATTTCCACCAGCATTAGTATATGAAAAAATTTTTATCCGACTATCTTTAATTTTTGAAACAATATCTAAACTGGAATCAGTTGAACCATCATTAATTACAAGTAATTCCAAATCAGTAAAACTTTGATTTAAAACTGACTCTATCGTTTCCTTAATAGTTTTAGCACAATTATATGCTGGTATAATGACAGAAATTTTCGACACTTGGGATTTTTTTACTAGGTTTTTACAACCTTATTCTTCCCAAAAATATTGCTAAAATAACATTTTAAAGAATAAAAAGGACTTATCATACTGCTTAAATAAAATTCAATTTCAAAACGTGCAATTATATCATATTTTAATTGACCTTTATACTTAATTAAATGTCGTAAAACTCGCCGTAAATTTGCCACAAAAATCCTAGTAAACACAATAGGTTTTTGCCAAGTTTTGGCATTTATAAAGCGTAGTTGACAATGACATAAACCGCAGCCTCTAGCCAAGCTTATCAAATAATCTTTTTCTAATCGCCAATGTGGTATTTGATGATAGGTATGCATAGCGGGATTATACCAAATTTGCCAACCAGCTTTGTGTATGTATAACAATGGCTCATAGTCATCTCCCTGTACCATCAATCCTGGTAATTTTCCTGTTAAATTAGGTCGTTCTGGAACATTTTCGCACCATGCTTGTTGACGAACTACAAGTGCTGCACCGGGAGGAAGCCTTAAATTATCTGGATCAAATAAATGGGATTCATTTCCGTGCTCTCTAATAGCCATAAAGGCTTGAATTCTTTCAAAATTATGTGGCGGTTTTACCTCGTATTCACCATGTATTTGACCACTCCAAGCACCAGCTTGAGGATGTTTTTGACCAAAAGCATAAGCTTGTTGCACCCACCTAGTGTCAGGTAGATTATCATCATCTAGAAATGCAATTATCTCACCTCTGGCTTCTTTTACAGCTCTCAGTCGTGCAAATGCTGCTCCCTGTTGTTTTTCCAAAAAGTACCTCAACGGAATTTCAATATTCCAGGTTTTTTGATAATTCTCAATTACAAGAGCAGTGTTATCTTTACTATTATTATCAACAATAACTATTTCCCAATTTATATTTTCTTCAAAAGTCTGATTTTTCAGCTTTTCCAAAAGTGGAGCTAAACGGTTTTCACTGTTATATGTAGGAATAGCTAAAGTTAGATTTAAAAGAGTATTTTTACTATTATCAGTCATAATTTTTGAATAAATTTTATTTTAAAAAGATAAAAAGGACTAATTAAACTGCTTACTAGTAACTCCTTTTCACAGGCAGCAATTAAATCAGTCTTAATTACACCTCGATATTTGAAAGCGTGAATTATAATCGTGCGTAAATCATTAACTAAGTATGCTAAACTCGCTAGGGGTCTTTGCCAAGGTTTTGTTCTTAGCATTCGTAAATGATAACGACTTAAGCCAACGCAGCGAAAAAGAAGAATTAAATATTCTCTTTGCAATCGCCACGCAGGAATTTTATGATATACATGCATTTCTGGGTTATACCAAATCTCCCAACCACCTAACTGAATATGTAAGACAACTTCTAAATCTTCACTTGCTAAACCCGCTTCTCTACCTTTGTGGTTTAAAACAGGTTGTTGTGGAACATTTTCGCACCAAGCTTGTTTACGAACTACTAAACCTGCTCCTGGGGGTAGCATTTTCATTTTTGGCTGATATATATGGGGTTTATCACCTCGTTCGGTGATAGCTAAAAAAGAGGCTATTTTATGAAAGTTTTCTGGTGGTTCTACTTCAAAATCACCGTGAATTTGGCTACCATAAGCTCCCGCTTTGGGATGCTTTTGAGCAAAATCATAAGCCGCTACCACCCAATTTGATGCCGGATAGTTGTCATCATCAAGGAAACCGATTAATTGACCTTTAGCTTCTTCAACTGCGCGTTTTCGGGCATAAGCTGCTCCTTGTTTTGTTTCAAAACAATACTTTAAAGGGTAAGGACATTGCCAATTTTCTTGATATGCGTGAACGACTTTAGCTGTATTATCAGTGCTGTTATTATCTACAACAATAATTTCCCAAGTTAAATATGGAGTACAAATTTGATTTTGTAGTCGTTCTAAAAGTTCAGGCAAACGACTTTCACCGTTGTAAGTTGGGATGGCTACAGTAAAGTCAAGGCACTCAGTCATAGCGCAAAAATTGTATTGCTATTAGGATATTTTTTTAGTATGCCCAGTCAAAGATAAAAAATCTAGTTAAAG